>JACCVL010000095.1 GCA_013698185.1 Nocardioidaceae bacterium | reverse complement strand
CGGTGGCGAAATCGCTCGGTCTTGGCGCTCGGCACATCGATGTCGGGCAACGCCCGGAGGAGGGGCATGTGGTGCTTGCCGACCCCGAAGGCAACGAGTTCTGCGTGATCGAGCCGGGCAACAGCTTTCTCGCTGACTGCGGGTTCATCGGGGCGCTGGCGTGTGACGGTTCGCAGGAGGTCGGGTACTTCTGGAGCCAGGCGCTGGGCTGGCCGTTGGTCTGGGACCAGGATCAAGAGACCGCTATCCGCTCGCCCGACGCAGGACCGAAGATCACGTGGGGCGGTCCGCCACTGATGCCGAAGGTGGGGAGGAACCGGCTGCACTTCGACCTCTCGCCACCCGTCCATGGCGATAGCCAAGCGGAGGTCAACCGGCTCGTCTCCCTGGGAGCACGTCGCATCGACATCGGCCAGGATGGAGTGAACTGGGTGGTCCTGGCCGATCCCGACGACAACGAGTTCTGTGTTTTGACCCTCAATAGCGACTCCAAACGGTCGTGAGGAGCCGATCCGCGTGGTCTTCCATGACGGTAATAAGG
This sequence comes from Nocardioidaceae bacterium, assembly GCA_013698185.1. Lineage (GTDB taxonomy): Bacteria > Actinomycetota > Actinomycetes > Propionibacteriales > Nocardioidaceae > JACCVL01. The sequence goes on along the minus strand of JACCVL010000095.1, from coordinate 38,127 downwards.
ACGCGGCGGTTTGACGTACGACATCGGATGCGGTCACGAGCCCTCTCATGCCGAATAGCGGACGGTTGTAGCTGCCCAGAGGTCGACCCTGGCCCGACCGCAGTAGGCCATAGTGCGAAAGTGCCGGAGGGAGTTGCTGACCGTGAGCGTCGTGGAGCGTCCCGACGGAGCCCGCATCTGGTGGACCAGCGAGGGTGAGGGTGAGCCCGTCGTCTTGATCATGGGCCTGGCATACCCCAGCGATATGTGGTTCCGGGTCACCCCGGTGTTGGCCGGGCGCTATCGAGTGCTGCGGCTGGACAACCGGGGTGCCGGGCGGACCGGGGACGTGCCCGGCGCGCCGTACAGCGTCGAGACGATGGCCGGCGACGTCCTCGCGGTGCTCGACGAGGCAGGCGAGACGTCGGCGCACGTGGTCGGCGCGTCGATGGGCGGGCTTGTCGCGCAGGAGATCGCCCTGACAGCGCCGGACCGGGTGCGCTCGCTGGTGCTGGCGTGCACCCACCCCGGCGCCGCCGAATCCGTTTGGGACCGTGAGGCCCTCGAGCTGCTGGCCAACCGCGGCAACCTGACGGCCCGGCAGGCCGCCGAGGCGTCGATCCCGTTCAACTACGCGCCCGGCACCCCCCGCGAGCGCATCGAGGAGGACTGGGCCGTACGCCTACCGCTGGCGTCCACCCCGGAGGGCTATCTGGCCCAGGCGCGCGGGACGGCGGTGTGGTCGGGCCTGAAACGGCTGCCGTCGCTGCGCGTACCGACGCTGGTCGTGCATGGCGAGGGTGACCGGTTGGTGCCCACCGCCAACGGCCGCCGCATCGCCGCCGAGGTGCCCGGAGCCGAGCTGGAGGTCCTCGCCAACGCAAACCACCTGTTCTTCACCGACCGGCCGGAGCGGACCGGTGACATCTTCCTGGCCTGGCTCGACCGCCACCGCGACGCTCGCTGACGTCGACCGACGGTGGGCAGGCGAGAGGCCGGAACCCCCACGGGGGTCCCGGCCTCTCAGCCGATCAGGGTGTGCACTCAGGCGTCGACAGACTGCTCCGCGAGCTCGGTGATCTGCTTCTGAGCCGCGGTCGACACGCCCTTGCGGGCCTTGTGTGCCTGCTCGAACTGCAGCACCACGCGCACGTCCTCGGCAGTGTCGAGGGCGCCGATGGCGTCGACGGCCGCGTCGGCGTTCAGGTCCTGGTAGGCCTTGATCGGCAGGTCGTCGGCCTCGATGGTGCCGAGGTCCGCACGGGTCTTGTGGACGGCCTGCCGGACGTCGGCTGAGGGCGCGACCTCCTCGGCGCGGGCCAGCGCGGCGTCACGACCGGCGATGAACACCTCGCCAGTGGCCGTGGTCGTGTCCTGCACCTTGTCGCGGGTGACCTGGGCGGTCTCAGTCGCCTTGTCGCGCGTGGCCTTGGCGGTCGCCTGCACCGTCTCGCGGGTGGTCTCGACGGCCTGCTCGGCGGTGTGGCGGCCGCGCTGGAGCAGGTTCACGGCCTGGTTGAACAGGGCCACGCTCTGCCGCGAGGGCAGCAACGCGATGCGGGTGAGGGTGCTGACCGCGGCCTGCGCCGGGGTGGGGGCCAGCGCCGCCGGGCCACCCTGGGCAACCTCGGCGAGCCGGACGACGATCCACTCGATCGTGTCGGTGTGCGCCTGCTCGAGCGTGCGCATGAGGGTGACGACGGACGGCTCGTCCTGTGCTTCGGCGAGCACGCGGGTGAACACCGCCCGGTCGCGCAGCTGGTGCTCCAGGGCGAGGTCGCCGAGCAGTCCCTCGGAGAACGGCTGGCCCTGCTCGAGGGTGGCCTTAGTCATCGCGGCGACTCGGCCGACGGCGTCGGCGAACACCTCGGGGGCTCCCCCGAGACGACGGATGGTCGCCTGGATCTGCGTGGCCCGGGCGTCGGCCGCCCGGGCGTTGTCGGAGAGCTCACGGCGGATCTCGTCGCGGCGGGCCTGGGAGACCCTCACGCGGGCGATCTGGGCCTCGGTGCGGGTCAGGCGCAGCAGCGCGGCCAGCTCGGCCAGCAGCGTCGTGGAGTCGGAAAAGGTCGTGGTCTTGGTAGGTGTCTTCATCTCGATCGACGTTGCCACAGCACCCGCTCCGCGAACAAGTTCAGGTGGCGTTGTGCCCCGTGACCCTTGTCACGCAATGTCACCGAGCGCCGCCACCGGGGTCCCTGACGCGCCGGGGCGCCCCACGTTTACGGGGCGGCGGGACCGGTCGGCGGGGCGACGAGCGTGCGCTAGGGCAGCGTCACGTATCGCGACAGGAACGCTCGGGCACTGGCCGTGTCGAGCCGATAGTCCACGTTCGTCGCCCGGCAGATCGCGTCCCCGGTGATGGTCGTGGCGGCCACAGTCTGTGAGTTTCCGAGGAAGTTAGGACCACCGGAGTCCCCATAGCAGGTCCCGCCGTCGCCGGTGGCCGGATTCATCGAGATGCGCAGCCACGAGGTGTTGATCGCGTTCAGCGTCCCCCGAGCCCGCATCCGCACGTCGTCGTAGAGGTACTGATGGCCGCCGGGTCCGTTGGTCACCTCGTACGCGCCGTAGCCAACCGACGTGAACATCTGGTCGCTCGGCAGCGTCGAAAGCGAGCCAGCAGCCGGCAGCTTGGCCGGCTCGATGCCCTCCACAGCCACGTCGAGCACGACCACGGCGAGGTCGTGAGGGTTGTTCTGCTTGTGCGTGAATCGCGGATCGGCGTGGAAGGTGCCTGGGTAGGTCGTGTCCCCGTCCTGGTAAGCCTTGGAGAAAGTCACGCGTACGCGGCCGTCACCGCCCTCGTCGCAGTGAGCGGCTGTGAGAAAGACCGTGGGACTGACGAGCGTGCCGGAACAGTAGATCCAGGTGCCGTCCGAGTACGCCCTGTCCGCGACCAGGCCGCCGACGTTGGGGTGGCGGTTGCCGTCGGGACCTCCGTACGTGATCGCCGACGCCGGGGCAGCCCACGCGAGACAGATGACAGCGGCCAGCGCCGCGACAGACTTCTGGATCATCGACAGGTCCTCTAATCGGCGTTACGCCGTTCCAGCACGACGGTAGGGACATAGTGCCACCGGTTTCCCATGCCCGCCGGCGAGGGTGCGCGCAGCCGAGGGGGAGATGGGCGCGCGTGCCGTCTGGGCACACAGCGAGCCGACAGCAGGTGTCGGTGGCGCAGGAGACGATGGTCTCGGTGCAGCCGGACGGGCCGGTTCGGCCCAGTGAGAGGAGACGTGCGAGATGGCTGAGGTGCTGTTGTTCCACCACGCACACGGACTGACGGCCGGGGTCCGCGACTTCGCGGACGGTCTGCGGCGGGCCGGGCACACCGTCCACGCCCCGGACCTGTACGACGGGCGGGTCTTCGACGACCTGGAGGGCGGCCTCGCCTACGCTCAAGAGGTGGGGTTCGGCTCGATTGCCGAACGCGGACAGCGCGCCGCCGAGGGCCTTCCCGGCGGGCTCGTCTACGCCGGGTTCTCCCTCGGAGTCATGTCGGCGCAGATGCTGGCCCAGACCCGACCCGGCGCGAAGGGCGCCCTGCTGTTCCACTCCTGCCTCCCGCCTTCGGAGTTCGGCGGCTCCTGGTCACCGGGAGTGCCGCTCCAGATCCACGGGATGGACGCCGACCCGTTCTTCGCCGAGGAGGGCGATCTGGACGCAGCCCGCGATCTTGTGGCGACGACCCGGGGCGCCGAGCTGTTCCTGTACCCCGGCGACCAGCACCTGTTCGCCGACGACAGCCTGCCCTCCTTCGACGAGCCCGCCGCCACGCTGCTCACCGAACGGGTGCTCGGCTTTCTTGCCGCCGTCGAGTAGCTGCGCGACATCGTGACGCCGGGCATGGTGTATCGCTAGCCACCGGCGGAGGCACCGCCGGGCCGATCCGGAGGATCCCCGGGGCGCAGTTCGAGGGTCTGCGGGTCGACGGTCTGCAGTTCGACGGTACGGGGGTTGCTCCCCGGCCTGCGGCGGCTGGCGCGTGCCAGCGTCGACGGCGCGGGCCGCAACCGCAGCTGCCGGCGGATGCGCTCGTCCAGGTCCAGCTCACTGAGCAGTCGCTTGACCGTGGACAGCAGGGCGAAGTGGAGCTCGGACAGGACCGGCGCGCTGTTCATGAGCAGCAGGTCGTTCAGGCGCGCTCGGGCCTCGTGCAACCCCTCCAGGGCCTCCTGCACTCTGGCGGTGTCGGGCGCCCGGCCCTCCCGCCGCTGTGGTTGCGCCTCGGCCCGTACGAGCTCCCCGAAGGCCGCCAGTCCGGCGGCCAGGTCCCGAAAAAGCTCTTCCAGGGAAGTACCTACGGCTTCGCCGACCTCGCCGCGCGGCCAGGTGTCGTCGTTGGTGGCGTCGTAGACGGCGCGGAACATGCTGCGCACGGCGACCGCGGAGTGCTCGAGCGCCTCCAGGCCCTGACGCAGCCCGGGGCCGGTGTCCGGGGTGCCGAGAGCTCGCACGTTCAGCCGGCGGCTCTGCTCGGCGCGCAGCAGCGCAGTGCCCACTCGGGGAATGCTGTAGGTGGCCAGGCGCGCCTCGTCCAACCACTCGGTCGCGTGCGCGGCTACGTCCTTGCCGGACGAGTCCAGCCGGGTCATCTCTTCTGCAGCTCGGTCCAACAGGCGTGCGACATCGTCGGCAAGGTCCTTGATGGCGTTGCTGGCGTCCTCGGTCGCGACCTTCGGGGGGAAGAGCAGGTTAGACAGGACGCCCACCCCGGCGCCGACGAGGGTCTCGGCGACGCGTTGCCAGCCCGCTGACTCCACCCCCAGCGAGCCCACCCCAAGCACGAGCATGGCGCTGATCGGGACCTCGATGAGGTTCGACCCCAGCCGCAGCGCCTGACCGAGAAGGATCGACACCGCGATCAGCAGACCGAGGCTCCACCACGCGAGCGGTACGACGGCGGAGAAGCCCACCGCGACCGAGACACCCGCGACCACGCTCACGACGCGGTCGAGGCCACTGGCAAGCAGGCTGACCGGCGTGAACTGCACCACGAGCAGGGCGGTCAACGGCGCCAGCAACGGGACCGTACCCGGGAACAGCGCCAGCGCCGCCACATAGCTGGCCACCGCCGCCACGGTGAGGCGCAGCGCCCACGCCACCGCGTCGCGCCCACCACGACGGAACCGGGCGAGGGGCACCGCCAACGTCGGGGCGAGGAGGTCGCGCACGTCATCCCCTCCTGCAGTGACCCAGCCGGAGCGCGGGCTGTCCAGCCAGCATCATCCCACCAGCAACGCCCCCGGGACGTCCGTCAGCGCCGGATGACCGGGAGCACCAATCTCGAGGGGTGCACCGAGGTGTGGTGGACCCGGTTGACCGCCTGCTGGACGTCGTCCGGCCCGTCGGTGGCGATCGTGGCGCCGGTGTTGGTGTTGCGGTCGAACCGCGGGAAGTTGCTGCTCGACACGTCCAGCCGGATCCGATGCCCCACCGCGAAGACGTTGGCCGTCGCCACCAGGTCGATGCGCAGCTCGTAGACCTGCCCCGGCTCGAGCAGGGACGGCTCGGAGAAGGAGTCCCGATAACGGGCGCGCAGGATGCCGTCGGCGAGCACCTCCGCCCGGCCGTCGGGCCAGACGTCGACCAGCTTGCCGGTGAAGTCGGTGTCCGGTGCCGAGGACGAGCCGTGCAGCACCAGCGCGACCGGCCCGATCACCGTCAACGACTCGGCCAGTGGCTCGGAGGTGTAGCTGAGCACGTCCTGGCGGCGTTCGACGTCCCGCTGGTCCCGGGGGCCCGCGTTCGCGCCGATGAACAACCCCGGCAGGAAGGTCGGCCCGCCGACCGTCGGGACGGGGTCACGGGGGTCGTAGAGGTAAACGTCCTCGGGCTCGTCGGCCGGGCCGTCGACGGACAGCCGGCCGTCGCCGGCCGCGGTGTTGGCGTGGCCACCGCTGTGCAAGAAGTAGTCGACGTAGTCGGTGTCGGGCAGCGGCCAGTCATCCTCGTCGCGCCACTCGTCGACGCCCATGACGAACAGGCGGACAGGCTTGTCACCCTCCACCCCTGTCTCCTCGCCCTTGAGCAGCTGGTCGAACCAGCGCAGCTGCAGCCCGGTGATGTCGGAGGCGTCGGTGCCCGACATGAGCCCGTACGACCGCTCGGGGAACCAGCCGGCGAGCGGGCCGTGCGCCCACGGGCCGATGACGAGCCGCTGCTGTCGTCGCGCCTGCTCGCTGCCGCCGTGCTCCTTCATCCCGAGGTAGTTGGCGATCGTGCCCTTGAGGAACAGGTCGTACCAGCCGCCCATGTTCAGCGCCGGCACCACGATCTGGTCGTAGGACTCCCGCGGCGCGGTGGCCTGCCAGTAGCCGTCGTAGCAGGGGTGGGCGAGCCAGTCCTGGTAGTACGGCGCCAGCTCGTCGAGCAGGGGCATGTCGGTCAGCGGGAGCCGGCGGTACAGCTCGTCGTTGCCGTCGACGGCGACGACCAGCTCCGCGAACTGCTCGGGGGTGGCCGTGCCGGCGCCCAGCCGGCGCAGCAGCTCCCCCAGCCCCAGCGACAGCAGGCACCAGTGCAGGTTGAAGCCGAGCTGGAACGCCCCGCCCTGGTAGGCCCAGCTCTCGTAGTACTGGTCGGTGGTGACGAACGGGGCGATCGCACGCAGTGCCGCCGGCGCCTGGGTGGCGGCCAGCCACTGGGTCGCGCCGAAGTACGAGCCACCCACCATGCCCACCGCACCGGTCGACCACGGCTGCGCTGCCGCCCACGCGATCGCGTCGGCGCCGTCGGCGGCCTCGTCGACGAACGCGGTGAAGTCGCCCTGCGAGGCGTAGCGGCCGCGACAGTCCTGCACGACGACCACGTAGCCGGCCTGGACCGCCCGCAGCGTGTCGAAGGAGAAGCTGACGATCGGCAGCTCCTTGTCGTACGGCAGCCGGCTGACGATCGTCGGGAAGCGACCCTCCTCGGCCGGGCGGTACACGTCGGTCGCGAGCCGCACACCGTCGCGCATCGCTACCTGGACGCTCTTCTCGATGTGCAGGTCCATCTCAGGCTCCGTCTCGCGGCCGGCGGCTCGGTCACGCCGCCGGGCCCGCTCGGGGGCGCGAGTCTGTCAGCGGCGTGCGCGCAGCGACAAGGTCGCGCTCAGGGTCCGATACGTCGCATCCCGAGAGAGCCCGGGGGGCCGAACCCTGCCTTCTCGTAGATGCGTTGCCCCTCAGGCGTGGCATGCAGGTCGGTGCGCTGCACCCCCTGAGCGTCCAGCCAGGCCAATGCCGCCCGCAGCACTGCCGTACCGATGCCCCGGCCCCGAGCGGCTGGGTCCGTGCTCATGTTGGCGACGTAACCGACGCGGCCGTCGTACCCCGGGCACGACACCAGGCGCGGACTGACGCTGCCCCTCACCGCACGGGTATCCCGCGGCCTCGCTCCGCGTCGGACCGGGGACCGTGGATGCGGCGGTCGGCCTCGTCGATCCCGACGTCGTTGATGCTGGCTTCTCGGCGGCGCATGTAGCCCTCGTCGTTGAACTCCCAGTTCTCGTTGCCGTAGCTGCGCCACCACTGCCCGGTGTCGTCGTGCCACTCGTACTGGAAGCGCACCGCGATGCGGTTGCCGGTGAACGCCCACAGGTCCTTGCGCAGCGCGTAGTCGAGCTCGCGCTCCCACTTGTGGGTGAGGAACGCCTCGATCGCCTCTCGCCCGGTGATGAACCTTGAGCGGTTCCGCCAGACGCTGTCGGGGGTGTACGCCGCGGCCACCCGCTCGGGGTCGCGGGTGTTCCAGGCGTCCTCGGCCGCCTGCACCTTCTGGCGCGCGGTCTGCTCGGTGAACGGCGGTACGGGCGCTCGCATCGTCTCTCCACTTCATGAGGTCGCCGGGGGCGGCTCGTACGTACGAAGGATCATGCATTGCTGTCGCCGCAACGACACGAATGCCGGATCGTCCGTCAGCAGAGGCAGAGACGACGATCGTGCAGCCCCGGTCAGTGACGCTCCTCGAGCCCGACGGCTTCGCGCAGCCGCTGAGCCGCCTCGCGCAGCTCAGGGTCGTTCCGGGCCTCGGACCGCATCAGCTCCGACACCGCCTCGGCGATCACGTTGAGCTTCTCCTGCGATGCCTCGTCCGCGCGGCGGGCGGCATTCTCGAGGAGCACCAGCAGCAGCAAGGTGATGACCGAGCCCACGGTGTGGATGGCCACCTGCCAGGACTTGAGGTCCGGCCACAGCGGGGCGCTGACGAACCACGCCACCACGATGGCGACGCAGACGATGAAGAACGGCGCCCGGCTGACCCGGTGGTGGGCCGACTCCACGAACCGCTCGAACCCCGTGCGGTGCTCGTCCTGGGTCCGTGTCTCGGCAGCCTCGCTACGTTCCACCGCTGGAGACTAACGCCCAGACTCATCCGGTCGGCTCTAAAGGCGTGACTGCTCCAACCCGGGCGTGCGCTTCTGGCAGCCTGGGGCGGTGACACCGACCATCGAGGACCCGCCAGACGCCTCCGTACGGCGCTGGCGCCGTCGGCTCGCCGACGAACGGGCCGAGGCCGAGCTGTATCGCTCGCTGGCCGCCCGCCGCAACGGTGAGGACCGCGAGATCCTGCTGGGCATCGCCGACGCCGAGACCCGGCACGCCGCGCACTGGGAGCGGCTGCTCGGTGACGACGTGGGCCGGCCCCAGCGCGGCAGCCTGCGGACCTGGGCGCTCATCGCGCTGGCCCGGCGGTTCGGGTCGGTCTTCGTGCTGGCGCTGGTGCAACAGGCCGAGACCCGTACCCCGTACGCCGCCGACGCCGACGCGACCCGGTCGATGGCCGCCGACGAGCGCCTGCACGAAGAGGTGGTCCGTGGGCTGGCGGCCCGGGGGCGCGCGCGAGTCTCGGGCACGTTCCGGGCGGCGGTGTTCGGGGCCAACGACGGCCTGGTTAGCAACCTCGCACTCGTGCTCGGGGTCAGCGGCGGCGGCCTCGAAGCCAGGGTCATCCTGCTGACCGGGCTGGCCGGACTGCTCGCGGGCGCGCTGTCGATGGGCGCCGGTGAGTGGGTCTCAGTGCGCTCACAGCGCGAGCTGCTGGCTGCCTCGGCGCCCGGTCACGCGACCCAGGAGCTGGTCCCCCACCTCGACGTCGACACCAACGAGCTGGCCCTGGTCTACCGGGCCCGCGGGATACCGGCCGTCGAGGCCGAACGGCGCGCCCAGGCCGTCCTGCGCAGCCAGGAACCGGCACACGACGCGTCGTCCACCGAGGGTCTGGAGGCGGTCGGCTCGGCCGCCGGCGCGGCCGGGTCGAGCTTCGCCTTCTTCGCCTGTGGGGCGGCCGTCCCGGTGCTGCCGTACGCGCTCGGGCTGGGCGGCCTGGTCGCACCGATCGTCGCCTGCGCCCTGGTCGGGGTGGCCCTGCTGGTCATCGGTGCCGTCGTCGGGGTGCTGTCCGGCGGGCCGCCGCTGACCCGTTCCCTGCGTCAGCTCGCCATCGGGCTGGGCGCCGCGGCCATCACCTACGCGGTGGGGACCCTCGCCGGCGCCACCCTCGGCTGAGCAGACATAACGCCACCAACGTTCGGTGGCAACGGCGCGGACCTCTGCGGGTGGTTGCCTGACCGAAACCTCCGAGCCGGACTCAACGTGACAATGAGGACTGGATGAACAGCGGGGATCAGTCGGTGCGATGGGGCTCAACCCGCTCGCTGCGAAACCCCCGGCACTCAGTCGGCGCGCGACTGCCGGCCGCGGCGCAACCGGCCCCAACGACGACCATTGGAGGCGGGCAGCACGGGGCGTAGGGCGCTCTCCCGCTGTCGCCGCAGCTGCTCGCGGCGCGCGGCCAGCCGGGACCGCCAGCCGGCCACCTCCGCATCGGCGTCCCTGGTTGCCGTGACCACCGGCGGGCCGCCGAGCAGCTGGCGGCGGGCCTCGACCACCCGCTGGTTGAAGTCGGCCACGACCCGGCGCACCCCCTGCTCGGTCGTCTGCCTCTCGAGCCGGGCCGTCAGCTCTGCTGCTTCCTTGCGCAGCGCCAGCGCGGGCGGCAGCACGCCGGTGATCTGCTCGCGTTCGATCAGCTGCTTGACCCACCAGTTCGGGTCGTGGCTGTCGCCCAGCTCGGGGATCGGCTTACCGGCGCCGGGGAGGTTGTCGAAGTCGCCGCGTGCCATCGCCCGGCGCAGCTGCAGGTCCACCCACAGCGTCTGCCGCTCCATCCGCTGCGCCGCGGCCGAGTCGTCCTCGGGCTCCTGCGACGGCTCGGGGCGCAGCTGGTTGGCGGCGGTCACGGCCGCTCGACGCAGGCGCCGTTCCTGGCCGTCCCGCGAGTGTTGCTCGGTCATCGACGTCATTGTCCGATGCAGGCCGCTGGCTGTCGACCGTGACCGGCGCGGCGCGACCGCCGGTCACGAGAAGGGGTCGAGTCCTTCGGTGGCTGCCACCTCGCGGATGTCCCGGGCCACCTGTGGCGTCGCCCGGTCGTACATCCGTCGCACCAACGCCCGGCCCTCGGCGGGTTCCCCGAGCTGCGTGAGCAGTCCGGCCGCGACGAACGTCTCGGTGTACCCGAGCTGCGGGCCGAGAGCGTCCCCGAATGCCCGCAACGCCCGGACGGCACCGGCACGCCCCTCTTGGCCGTCGACCGGCTCGTACAGCGTGATGCGCTCCAGCCGCTGGGCGATGCGGAAACCCGGCACCGGTTCGTCCCACCCCTCGGTTTCAGCCTCGCAGCGCCCCGGCGCGGCGCACTGGCCGTTGATGAGCACGTAGACCGGGCCGCTCGCCGGCAGGTCGTCGACTGCCAGCGGCGCGTTCTCGACGGTCGCCACGTACGGGGTGTCCCCCATGTAGCGCGGCCGGCCGAGGAACGGCTGGCGGGTCTGTCCGACCGGGCTGGGGCGTCCGTACAAGACGATGGCGTCGTCGGGCACCTCCTCGGTCAGTGTCTGGGCGACCTGGTCGAAGTCCGGAGCCGCATTGGTCACCACGATCGTCGTGCTGAGCGGCAGCTGGCCGACCAGCACCCCGCCGAGCAGCACCGCCACCCCGATCCGCAGCCACCGGGCAGAGGTGCGATCCGCGACGACGCCAGCCAGTGCCACCAGCGCCAGGACGAACGCCGGCAGAAAGAAGAAGGCCGCTCGCGCCCGGTACGGCAACGTCTCGAACGGGAACTTGTTCAAGAAGTGGTAGACCAGCAAGAACGCCACCGGCGCGGCCAGCATCGGCCACCAGAGCAACCAGCTGAAGAGCCGTCGTCGCGATCCGCCCAGCGCGACCGCGGCAACGAGCGCGAGGGCGGTCAGCGGCCACCACGAGTACCAGGACGCCAGCAGGGGCAGCGCGGCGGTCCCGATCTCGTGGGCCCCCTCGCCGAAGCGGCCCACGAACCCCGTCGCATTGGTGTCGAGGAAGTTGTCGGCCGTGTATGCGAGCAGCAGGTACATCGGGACGCCGAGGATGACCAGCACCCCCAGGCTGATGGCGATCACGGGCCGCGTCTGCGCCCAGGAGAACCGTCCGCGCAGCGTGAACCAGGCCAGGGTCGCCGCGGTCACCCCCAGGAACACCATCGGCTCTGGCACCCGGGTCAGCGGTAAGGCCACCGCGGAGATGCCCGCCACCACCAGCCAGCCGGACCGGCGCTCCTCGAGCCACCGGTGCACCGCATAGGCGAACAGCACCATGATGAACAACGGCAGCGCGTACGGCCGGGTGTAGGCGCTGTAGCGAATCATCATCGGCGCGGTGGCCATGACCCAGACCCCGAACGCGCCGGCGAGCCCGAGCCGCATCCGCCGCCACAGCAGGCTGAGGACGATCAACGTGCCGATGCCCGCGAGCACCGGGACGAGGCGCTGACGCAGCTGGCCCATGCCGAACAAGTGCTGGAACATCGCGCCGAGCAGCGGGTCGATCGGCGGCTGCCGGGTCGCGGTGACGATCTCGACGATGCTGTTGCTGCCGTACGGCGCGATCTGGGTCAGCTCGTCGTAGCTGAACGGCTGCCGGATCGCCGTGACCACGATCAGCACCGATCCGACCAGCACACCGGCGGCGTACCACCACGCCTCGCCCGCGCGGCGCGACGGTGCTTCAGCTGAGCGGTCGGCAGCGTGCACCGCGACCGCACCCATCTGCTGGCCCCTTCCTCGGCGTTCCGTCCGCCCGCTCCTCGCGGCGCGAGCAGCGCCCGCTGGGCCCGGGTCCGGCGTCACCCTATTGGTTGTCCCCGGCCAGCTGGCGACGAGCCGGGGCGTCTAGCTCTGCGGATAGAGCCCGTTGGCGTAGTCCGCGCCGTAGTAGCGCTCCAGCTCAGCAAGACTCTCGTCCGGCCGGTCCAAGCTCCGAGCGAGCACGGCGCGGCTCGCCAAGGCGTCGCCGCCCCAGGACTGCGGGTCCCACAGCCTCGAGCGCAGGAACGCCTTGGCGCAGTGATGGAACACCTGCTCGACGGTGATCACGAGCGCCAACACCGGTCGATGTCCCTGCACCACGAGGTCGTCGAAGAAGGGCGCGTCGCTCACGAGTCGGGCGCGGCCGTTGATACGCAGCGTGTCACCGCGGCCGGGCACCATGAAGATCAGCCCCACGTGCGGGTTGGTCAGCACGTTGCGATAGCCGTCGGCACGCCGGTTCCCCGCCCGCTCGGGGATGACCACAGTGGTGGCGTCCAGCGCCTTGGCGAACCCGGGCGGGTCACCCTTCGGCGAGACGTCACAGGTACCGTCCGCGCCGGACGTGGCGACAAGGCAGAAGGGCGAGGCGGCCAGCCACTCCCGGTCCAGCTGATGCAACCGGTCCCGGTCCTTGTCGGCCGCGCGTGCCGACGGCTCGCCCAGCAGGGCCCGCAGCTCGGACTCGGTGGTGAGATCCGTCCAGCGGTGCTCGGTCATGGGGAATTGCTTTCGCGGCGGGGTGGGGTGCAGGTCAGGGTACGTCGACGACCGACTCACAGTCGGCCGACGTGTCGGCGCCGGCACCTCCGTCGCAGCGGTCGCCCGCCCCGGGCCCGCCGTCCATCGCGTCGTCGCCACCCTGCCCGAACAGGCTGTCGGCGGCGCGCGACCCCGACAGGGTGTCGTCACCGCCGCCGCCGCGCAGCACATTGCCGGCCGCGGACCCGCGCAGGGTGTCTGCCGCCGGTGAGCCGATGACGTTCTCGACCCGCCGCAGCACGTCGGTGCTCTCGCCGCTCGCGGTGCCGGCAGCCAGGTCGACCGTCACGGCGCTCGTGAACGTCACCGTGTCGCTGCCGCGACCGCCGTTGACCAGGTCGTCCTCGCCTCGCGGCAACAGCAGGTCACTACCCCCTCGGCCCCGCAGCCGGTCGGCCCCGCTCTGCCCCCACAGCTCGTCTCGACCGGCCGATCCGACGATGGTGTCGCCGCCACCCCAGCCGCGGACCAGGTCGGCGCCGCGCCGACCCACGATGCGGTTGACCCCGTCGTCGCCTTCCAGCACATCGGCATGCGCAGACCCGCGCAGTGACTCGATGTCGGCGCGCAGCACGTCGCTCCCATCGCCGTCGGCCCACCCGAACCCGTTGGGGGTCACCAGGTGCGACACGTCAGGCAGGAAGGCGAAGACCCGATCCGGGGCGTCGCCGAAGTCCACGGAGTCGACACCGGCACCACCGACATAGGTGTCGCCACCACCGCCTCCGCGCATCCTGTCGTTGCCACCGAGCCCGCAGATCGCGTCGTCGCCGCTCGTACCGATCAGCACGTCGTCGCCCGGGGTCCCTTGCAGGGTGCAGACGTCGCGCGGTGTCACCGCTCGCGACGGCTCGGAAGCCGGGCCCCACCCGTCGCCGTCGTCGGTGGCAACGGTGAACGAGTACGCCCTGCCGTTGTTGAGGAAGCGTACGGTCGCGCTGGTCTCGGTGCCCTCGACGAACGTTGTCTGTCCGCCGGGGGCGGCCTCGACGCGGTAGTAGGTGGTCCGCGGGTTGGCGCCGGCGGGAGCGGTCCAGCTGACCCGAGCCGTGTTGTTGCCCGCCACGGCGCGCACGCTGCCGGGCGCCCCGACGAGCGACGGCAACGCTGCGGAGGCGCCGGTCGTGCCGCTCATGACGAGCAGGGCCGCCGCAACGGTGGCGATGAGCCAGCCCGGCCGGCGGCGGGCGAGTGGTGTCGACGGTGCCATGGTGCTGCTCCTCACAACGTGCGGAAGGGAGCAGCCCCCGGTTTTCGGCTATGTCAAGCGTGCCCCGTCCCGATGTTAACGGTCTGTGAGGACTCAGCAACACTTATCGCATAATTCGTTTCTGTCCGGTACGCGACGCCGCCGACACACAGTCCCGTCACGGAACGCCGATCACCGACTCGCAGTTGCCGGCGGTGTCCGTGCCGAGTCCACCGTCACAGCGATCGGCCAGACCGGAACCACCGTTCAACGCGTCGTTGCCGTCGTCGCCGTAAAGCTGGTCGTCGCCCGCCAGCCCGGCCAGCGAGTCGTCGCCATCCCCTCCGGACAGCACGTTGATCGCACTCGAGCCGCGCAAGATGTCCGCCTCGGGTGAGCCATCGACGTTCTCCACAGCCAGCAGCACGTCGTCGCTGACTCCCCGTGCCGTGCCGGCGGCGAGGTCGACGACGACCGCGCGGGTGAAGCTCACAGTGTCCGAACCGGCGCCGCCGTCGACATAGTCGTCGTCGCCGCGTGGCATCATCGTGTCGTTGCCGCCGCCCCCGATGAGCCGGTCGTCACCACTGAGTCCCCAAAGCTCGTCGTTGCCTTCGCCGCCGACGATCTCGTCGTTGCCGCCCCAGCCACGGAACAGATCGGCTCCCCCGCGGCCGACCAGCGTGTTGGCGGCCTCGTTGCCCTCGAGGACATCGGCATAGGCAGATCCGCGTACCGACTCGACGTCAGCGCGCAGCACATCGCTGCCGTCGCCGTCTGCCCAGCCGAGGCGGTGCAGCGACGTGTTGAACGACGACTCGGCCAGGTTCACCGACACCCGCGAGCTGGCGTCGGCGAAGTCGACGAAGTCCTGGCCGTCGCCACCGACGAACGTGTCGCCACCCCCGCCACCGCGCAGGGTGTCGTTGCCGCCGAGCCCGCAGATCGCGTCGTCACCGGGCGTGCCGGTCAGGACGTCGTCTCCTGGGGTGCCGACAACGGTGCAGATGTCCAGCGGCGTGACGGGCAGGGACGGCGCCGACAGCGGGCCGATGTCGTCGAAGTCCACGGCGGCGACCGTGAACGTGTACGCCGTGCCGTTGGTCAAGAAGCGCACCGTCGCGCCCCTCTCGGTGGCCGGCACCACGACGCGCTCACCGCCGGGGCTGGCGGTGACCTCGTACGAGGTTTGGAGCAGGTTGACGTCGGCCGGCGGCACCCAGGTGACCCGTGCGGTGTTGTTGCCGGCGACAGCCGTCACAGCGGTGGGCAGGCCGGGCACGGTGGGCGCCGCTGCCGCGACCCCCGCACTGGTGACGGCCAGAGCCACCGCGGCGCTCACCACCAGCACTGATCGACGAGATCACCCGGCGAGGGCGGCGAGGGGTTCGAGCAGAGACATGGTCCAGTTCCTCTCAGCAGTGACCAGCGCGGCTTCGGTTGGTATTCAGTTGATCTGTGCGACCACGAGCTCGCCGCCCAGCTTCACGGCGAACGAGGTGCTCGGGGCGATGGTGCGGATGGGATCGGCCTGGGTGCTGGGGCGGTAGATCGTGACCTGAGCGGTGCTCCCCAGCTGGACCGTGACGGTCTGCGCCGTGACGTCGAGATAGGTCCCAGTGGAGGTCGGGACGTCCCAGTCGTAGAGGTCCACGTCCCGCCACATGCACAGGTAGTGCTCGCCGGCGCGCTTCTGCACCAGCAGGCTGCGGTAGTCCGCGGTGGTTCCCGACACCGACAACGGCAAACCGGTCGGTGTGAAGGACGCCCCCCGGTCGGAGAACAACCGCAGGAAGTTCTTCATCGCGCTGAACTGCGGCTTGACCGACCACGTCGACGGGTCGATGGACGGCGTGCGCACGTAGCCGAAGTTGGACGGACGATCGGAATTGCTCGGGTCGGGGTCGTCAAGGAACTCGTAGCCGAAGAACCGCCGGTTGCCCCGTATCACCTGCTCAAGAACGTGGCGCGGCGCGTACTTGGCGCTGACGTCCTCGGGGATGGGGTTGGCACCGCCGGTGTAGTTGAGCGCGTTGAAGTAGCCCCCCTCGGTCGTGTGCAGGCGCTCCCCGTCCGGATACGACTGCCGGGCGCCCGCGATGAACTGGTCCAGCAGGTCACTGGGTGAGTTGCCGTTCGGATAGACGTGGATGTTGCCAAAGTCCGTGTACGGCGACATGTTGCCTAGCGAGGCGTAGTCGGCCTCGATCGTCGAGGCACCCGCGCCGATGGGTCGGGCCAGCGCCGGCCCGACCACCGGGATCCGGGCCGTCTGCGGGCGCTTGCGGGACTCCTCCCAGATCGCGCGCGACAGCCTGCGGGTCTGCGGCACCCAGATGTCGGCGGCGACACCGTCGTTGTTGGGCTCGTTGCACCCTTCGAGCGCCGCGAACAGTCCGCCCGCAATTCCGCCGTAGAAACCGGTGATCTCGTCCAACCGGCGGTTGACGACGTCACGCGCCTTGGTCAGGGTGTTGCCGTCGCCGCGCACGCCCATCACGCTTTCGACCTGGGTGCCACCGGCGGCCAGCCGCTGGTAGCCATACCGCTGCGCCGCCATGCCCGGCGCCAGCAGCTCTCGGATGTGGCGCACGCCCAGGTCGAGCAGCAGGTCGGTCAGCGCGACCTCGGCACCGTAGGTCGCTTTCTGGAAGTTGTAGTGAGTGCACACACCCCAGGCATTGGCCAGCGTGTCTGCCGGCCGGGCATCGACCACGGTGAGCGCCGCGGGCGACAGCGCGTACGCCCGAGGGGATACGCCGACGCCGGTGGCCGCCAGTGCCAAACTGCCTGAGATGAAGCCGCGGCGAGACAGCGGCGCTCGTCCGACCTCAACCTCCCGCCGTCCGGTTGCGCCTGTATTGCGGCCGCCTGCCAGACCTGCCCCACGTTGTCGCCCGTCATGTACTTCCCCCGTACTATAACTTTGTGTAGTGTCACCATGACTTTCCGTAGTCAAGCAGAGATCACGGGAAACACCCAATCCAGGGTCACGGCGGGGCTTCGAGCGGCCGTTGCGTCTGCGCCCACGCGGGCTGAACAGAGGGCGGTCAGTCACCCTCACCAGACACGGCGAACCTGTGCGCGTCGCGTCCGGCCAGCTTGGCCTCGTACATCGCATCGTCGGCCCGGTGAAGCAACATGTCCGGATCGCTGGTCGTGGCGTCGACGAGCGCGATGCCGATGCTCATGGTCGCTCGAATCGGCTGCTGAAGCCCCTCGATCGAGATGGGCTCCGCAGTCACGGCACGCAGTCGACTGGCCAGTTCACCGGCCTGGTCGCCCGACAGCCCCTCGGCCACCACGACGAACTCATCCCCACCCAGCCGCGAGACCATGTCGCGGTCGCGCGCGGCGGCCAGCAGCCGGCCGGCGACGGCGACCAACGCCCTGTCCCCGACGCCGTGGCCCAGGGTGTCGTTGATCGTCTTGAAGCCGTCGAGGTCGCAGAACAAGACCGCCCCCTCGCGGCCAGGCGCACGGTCGGACTGGATGACCTGAACGAGCCGCTGGCGCAACGTCCGCCGGTTGGGCAAGCCGGTGAGCACGTCATTGTCAGCCCGGCGCGCAAGCTCCTCTTGGGCAGCGCGCCGGTCGCTGACGTCCTCGATCTGGCTGACGGCGCTCACCGCTCGCCCGTAGCCGTCGCGGACCACCGACATCGTCACCGCCACCCAGATCGTCTTGCCGTCGGCGTGGAGGTAGCGCTTCTCGGACTGGAACGGACCATCGGCGGCCTCCCCGCTCACGATGTCGTGCAGCTGCGCCACTTCCCCGGCCCGATCATCGGGGTGGACGATGTCGGCGACCCGTCGCTCGAGCAGGTCGCCCTCGCGTCGCCCCAGGGTGCGGCAGAACGCCGGGTTGACCCGCAGGTACCGGCCGAGGGAGCCGGGATCGAGGCTGACGACGGCCATCCCCGAGCCCGCTCCCTCAAAGGCCTGCCTGAAGACCTCCTCGCTGGCGCGCAGCTGCTCGGTGAGCCGGGCGTTGTTGATGGCGATTCCGGCCTGGGCGGCGAAGACCTCCAACAGCTCGCGCTGGAAGAAGTTCGGCTTGCGCCTGTCCCGAGGCAGGTCGACCGACAGCACACCGACGACCTCGCCGGCCGGACACCGCAGCTGGGTGAACAGCGCGTCGAGCGGATGCCAGGCGTCGGGATGGTCGTCGATCTCGACGTCTGGGACCCACCCCAGCACGTCGCCGGGCGGGAGGCGCTCGTGGGGGACGAAATGCAGCTCCCCCCAACGCTCGGCGATGGCGAGCTCTGCATCGTAGGAGTCCGCAGGCAGTCGCCTGCCCAGCAGTTGGTCCCGCGCCTCGGGCGGTCCGGCGACCGCCAGGGTGTTGTACGTCGAGTCGGCGTCCAGCAGGCTGACCACCGCCACCTCGAAACCGACGGCGTCGAGGACACCTTCGACCACGGCCTGCAAGGTGTCCACCAGCGAACCGCCGCTGCTGACCCTGACGGTGACCTGGTGCAGACGACGGAGTGCGTCGGTCCGCGGCTCGTTCAGCTCTGCTGGCACACCGACCCCCCCAGCCCCGGCCCTGTGGGTCGAAAGGACGACTGGGCCAACACCCAAGTCGCCGGATGCGTCACGGGGCGATTAATTACCCAGAGTAAAGCAAAGACTACTACAGACAATATTTCCGTCCTCAGTATTCCTGGCGCCGAGGGTGCGCAATTCGTGGCAACTCCTGCTCGCCGAGTTTTACCTGGGTGACACCTGGACGTGACTGAGCGAGCGGGTCCGAGGATTAGCGTGCTGGGCATGGTGGTCACGACCCGTTCCCGGTACCGCTGGCCGGCCCGGCTCCGGCCCCAGGACGCTCTCGGTGCCGACCGCTCCCGTCGCAACGCGGGCAGTGCTGCCGTCGCCCTCACCCATGCCCGGCGCCGGCGCGAGTCGTTGGAGCACGTCCTGGCAACAGGGGCGACCACCTCACCGGCGGTGGACGAACACCAGCGCACGGTCATCGGTTGACACGTCCAAGCGGTCCAGCAGCCGCTGCGCACCGTCGCTGAACCCGTCGCGACCCATCCGCTCGGCCTCACCGACCAGTTTGTCGATGCCGAGTGTGAAGTCGCGCTCGGCGGTCTCGACCAACCCGTCGGTGAACAGCATCAGCGCGTCGCCGTGCTGGAGCTGCCCGGCGGTGGGGACGAAGTCCGCCTCGTCGAGCAGACCCAACGCCGGCCCCGACGAGGTGTGCACCTCCCAGCGTCCGGAGCCGGCGTGCAGCTGCACGCCCGGCGGATGCCCTGCCGTACGCAGCTCGAAACGGCCGGTGAGCAGGCTCAGCGACAGATGTGCCGCCGTGGCGAAGCCCTCGCTCCACTCCTGCCGCAGCAGGTAGTCGTTGGCAGCCGGGAGGAACTGCTCCGGCGGAAGCGCACCCAGCAGGCCGCCGAAGGCACCCGACAGCAGCAGCGCGCGAGTCCCGGCGGCCAGTCCCTTGCCCGAGACGTCGACGACGACGATCTCGACGGCGTCCCCACGCTGGGTCTTGGCGGCGACGACGAAGTCCCCGGCGAACTGCGCGCCGCCCGCCGACCGCATCACGGCCTCCGCCGACCACCCGGCCGGGAGCTCGGGCAGCTCGGACTGTGAGTTGAGGCGGTCACGCAGGTCGATCAGCATCGACTCACCCGTCGGGCCGAGCCGGTTGCGCGCAACCGCGACCACCATGATCAGGGCGAGCACCCCCAGCACAACCACCGTCGACCTCAGCTGCGGGGTCTCGTCCATCACGCCGAACGCCGCGGCGATTGCGGCGCCCTGCACGGTGACGAGCACCGCGAAGGGCCGCAGCGGCAGCATCAGGCTGCCCAGCAGCAGCGGGACACCGAAGGCGGCGATCGGCACCCACCGCTCCTGGGTGATGAGCAGCACCAGCGTCCCGAAGGTCAGACACAGCAGGCCCAGCAGGTACAGGCTCCCCGCGTCGTGCGAGCTGGTTGCACGCGCGCTCGGACGCCCACGGCTCTCGTTGAGAGGAGCGGGCCGAGAGCGGTTCCCGTCGGGGAGGAGGCCAACCACTTCTCAACTCTAGCCGTCGGTCGCCGGCTCAGTGCCCCCATCGGGTGCCTGGCAGCACGGGCACCAGTACGACCTGCGCCCGCCGAGCTCGGCAATCGCCACCGTCGCGGCACACACCAGGCCCCGCTGCCCGGCGCGGCGATCGACGGAGTGCCACGGCCCGCTTCGGCGTCGCAGTCCGTGCCGGAACAGCACGGCCCCGATCAGGACGGCAGCGGGGGCAGTGTGCCCGAGCGCTCGTAGTCGGTGAGCATGTCGATGCGCCGGGCGTGCCGCTGGTCGCCGGAGAACGTGTCCGCCACGAATGCGGTCACGAAGGACAGGGCCTCCTCGATGCTGTGCATCCGGGCACCGATGGAGATGACCTGGGCGTCGTTGTGCTCTCGGGCCAGCCGGGCGGTCTCCTCGGTCCAGGCCAATGCCGCCCGCACTCCGGTGACCTTGTTGGCCGCGATCTGCTCGCCGTTGCCGGAGCCGCCGATCACCACACCGAGACTGTCGGGCTCCGCGGCGACCGCCTCGGCGGCCCGCAGGCAGAACGTCGGGTAGTCGTCGTCGGGGTCGTAGGTCGTCGGCCCGTGGTCGACGACGTCGTACCCACCCTCTGACAGACGCTCAGCCACGGCGGTCTTGAGCTCGAGACCGGCGTGGTCGGAGCCGAGATGTACGCGCATCGAAGAATTCTCGCAGAGTCGGCCGCCGGGGGTCAGTCGAAGATCGGGCCCTGCTCGCGGGTCCGCTTGAGCTCGTAGAAGCCCGGCGTCCCCGCGACCAGCACGACACCGTCCCACAACCGGCCGGCCGCCTCCCCCTTGGGCGAGGGGGTGACCACTGGGCCGAAGAACGCGGTGCCCTCGACCGAGATGACCGGGGTGCCGACCTCCATGCCAACCTGGTCCATGCCGGCGTGGTGCGACTTCTTCAGCGCCTCGTCGTAGTCGGTGGACTCCATCGCGTCGGCGAGCTCGACGGGGAGGCCCACCTCCGTCAGCGCCGACTCCACCGTGGCCCGGCCGTGCGGGGCTTCACCGGGGTGAAAGCGGGTGCCCAGCGCGGTGTAGAGGTCGGGAAGCACCTGGTCGCCATAACGCTGAGCGGCGGCGATGCACACCCTGGCCGGGCCCCAGGCGTAGGCCATCGCCTCCCCGTACTCCTCCGGCAGGTCCTTGTCCGCGTTCAGGTAGCCCAGGCTCATCACATGGAAGCGGGTCTCGACCGGGCGGACCTGCTCGACCTCCAGCATCCAGCGCGAGGACATCCACGCCCACGGGCACATCGGGTCGAACCAAAAATCCGCGACTGCCCGCTTTGTGTCGTTCATAGTTCAAGCATAGGCGCGAATGCCGTGCCTGGGGTATGGCGTGTCAGGCTTGCCCCCATGCCTGGCCAAAATCTGACCCGCGACGAGGCACAACGCCGCGCCGGCGTCTTGTCGGTCGACTCCTATCGAGTGCAGCTGGACCTGACCTCCTCGCCGCGCACATTCGGCTCGACCACGACCATCCGCTTCCGCTGCTCCGAGCCCGGCGCCGAGACCTTCGCCGAGCTCGTCAACGCCACCGTGCACGAGATCGAGCTCAACGGCCGGTCGCTCGACCCGGCCGTGGTCTACGCCGACAGCAGGATCCAGCTGGACGGTCTGCTGGCCGACAACGAGCTGCGAGTCCTGGCCGAGTGCACCTACTCGCGCGTCGGCGAGGGACTGCACCGCTTCGTCGACCCCGTGGACGACCGGGTGTACCTCTACAGCCAGTTCGAAGTGCCCGACGCCCGACAGATGTACACGACCTTCGAGCAGCCAGACCTCAAGGCGACCTTCGAGCTGCACGTCACCGCGCCAAACGGCTGGACGGTGGTGTCCAACTCGGCGACCCCGGATCCTGAGCCTCGCAGCCCCGACGACCCCGGTG
The DNA here is from genome assembly GCA_013698185.1 of Nocardioidaceae bacterium. Classification (GTDB taxonomy): domain Bacteria; phylum Actinomycetota; class Actinomycetes; order Propionibacteriales; family Nocardioidaceae; genus JACCVL01. The sequence goes on along the minus strand of JACCVL010000095.1, from coordinate 16,128 downwards.
GTGCCGCGGTCTGGCGCTTCGCGCCGACCGGGCGCATCTCGACCTACATCACGGCGTTGATCGCCGGCGAGTACGACGTCGTGCGCGATGTCTACTCCGGTGAGCACGGCGACATCCCGCTCGGGCTTTTCTGCCGTCAATCCGTGGCCCAGCACCTCGATGCCGACGACATCTTCGCGATCACCAAGCAGGGATTCGCCTTCTTCGAGTCGCTGTTCGCGATGGCCTACCCGTTCGGAAAGTACGACCAGCTGTTCGTGCCGGAGTACAACATGGGCGCGATGGAGAACGCGGGCGCGGTCACGCTTCGCGACGAGTACGTCTTCCGCAGCCGGCAGACCCGCGCGGCCTACGAGAGCCGCGCCAACGTGATCCTGCACGAGATGGCGCACATGTGGTTCGGCGACCTCGTCACCATGCGCTGGTGGGACGACCTGTGGCTCAACGAGTCGTTCGCCGAATGGGCCGCCCACCACAGCTCGGCGCGGGCGACGGAGTACACCGACGCCTGGACCGGCTTCACCAACGCGCGCAAGAACTGGGCCTACAAGCAGGACCAGCAGCCGTCGACGCACCCGATCGCCGCCGACAACGCCGACCTGGAGGCGGTCGAGGTCAACTTCGACGGCATCACCTACGCCAAGGGGGCCTCGGCGCTGCGTCAGCTGGTCGCCTGGGTGGGCGAGGAGGCCTTCGTCGCCGGCCTGCGGGCCTACTTCCAGCGCCATGCGTGGGGCAACACCGACCTGAGCGACCTGCTGGGAGCCCTGGAGCAGACGTCGGGTCGCGAGCTGGGCTCCTGGTCCAAGGAGTGGCTGCAGACGGCCGGTGTCAACACCATGCACCCCGTGTTCGAGGTGGACGACCACGATCGCTACACCTCCTTCGCCATCCACCAGACCGCGGCCGCGGAGTTCCCGACGCTGCGCCGGCACCGGCTCGCGATCGGCTTGTACGACCGCGCATCGGGCCGACTCGTCCGCCGCAGCCGACTGGAGCTCGACGTCCACGGCGCGACGACCGAGGTGCGCGAGCTGCTGAGCCAGCGCCGACCCGACCTGCTGCTGCTCAACGACGACGACCTGACGTACACCAAGATCCGGCTCGACGAGCAATCCCTGGCGACCGTGGTCGACGGTATCGGCGACCTGTCCGAGTCGCTGCCGCGCGCGCTTGTCTGGGGGTCCACCTGGGACATGACCCGCGACGCGGAGATGGCCGCGCGCGACTACGTCACGCTGGTGCTGCGCGGGGTCGGCACCGAGAGCGACCTCACCGCCGTCGCTGCGCTGTGCCGGCAGGCGCAGGCAGCGGTGTCGACCTACTCCGACCCCTCGACGCAAGCCCGCCTGAGCGCACGGTGGGAGTCAGGGCTGAGGGCGCTCGCCGAATCGGCCCCGGCCGGCAGCGACCATCAGCTGGCCTTCGTCCGCGCGTATGCCGCCGCAGCAGGCAGCGACGAGGCCATCGCTCGACTCCGGGGACTGCTCGACGGGTCGGCGCCGCTGGACGGGCTCGAGGTCGACACCGACCTGCGCTGGACGCTGGTGACGGCGCTCGCGCGCTGCGGCGCGCTGGGACCCGATGACATCGCCGCCGAGCGGGCGCGCGACGACACCATCGCTGGGCAGGAGGAGGCGGCCGCGGCCCTGGCCGTACGGCCCGTCGCCGAGGCGAAGCAGCAGGCATGGGAGGACGTGGTGGTCCGCGAGGACGTGGCCAACGAGACCCAGCGCTCGATCGCAATGGCGTTTCAGGTGCCGGGGCAGAGCGAGGTGCTCGAGGCCTACGTCGAGCGCTATCTCGGTGTGGCGGCGTCGGTGTGGGAGGCCAAGGGCACCTATCGGGCGACGCTGATCTTGAGGTTCATGTTCCCGTCGGCGCTGGTCGACGCGGCCACCGCGGCGCGGGTGCGCGAGTGGCTGAAAAGCACCGACGCCAACCCCGCGGCGCGCCGCCTGGTCGGCGAGGGTCTGGCCGACCTCGAGCGGGCGCTGCGCTGCCAGGCCCGCGACGCGCAGTCCTGAGCGCAGGCGGGCGGGCAGCGCCACACAGAGCGGGGTCAGTGTTCGGCGGTGTGCAGGCTCTCGGGCCGCCGAGCATGGTCGGCGAGCTGGTGCAGACCGTGGATGATGCCGCCCGCCAGGTCACCGGCAGCAAACGACGTCTGCATGGACAGCGCGACCAGCGAGCACGCGGAGTCGTCGAGCACGAGGGTCGCCTCGGGACCAGTCACGATCTCCAGCGCACGTGCCGGTGGATCCACCAGCACCAGCACGGCCGAGGCCGGCCCCGGCAGCGCGGCCTGCATGCGGCGCCCAGCCACCCGCGGGTCCTCCCCGGTGGCACCGACGAAGACGTGGAAGGTCAGCTCGGACACCCGGGCCGCATCTTGGCGGGCACGTTCGATGCCGCGGCGCTGATCGAACGTGAACTCACCAGCGGGCACCTGCACCACCTCCCTTGTCGGCCGGTGGTGCTGCTGGCCGCGTGTCGGGCGCAGCCAGCACCGTGGACCCCGTCGGCGTCGTGCCGGCGTGCGGGCCAGGGCTGGTCGTGGCGCCAGACTCCAGGGCGGTCCGGTCTCCCGTGCCGCCCTGCGACGGGCCCGCGTCGAGGACGGCCGGGCCGCCAAACCATTGCGGCTGGGACCACCGCTGCGCACCGGAGCCCTGTTGCGGGCCGCGCAGGATTGTCGGGATCAACACCAGCAACGCGATCAGGACGATCAACGCCACCGGGATCCCACCGAAGAGCAGCAGCGCCCGCAGCGTGGACACCGACTCGGTGTCGGGCCAGCCAACGGGGGTAGCCGCGGCCGCAGGCCCGGCGAAGGTCACAGCGCCAACAGCGACGAGCACGGCAATGCACCCGACCACGAGCACCCGAATCGCACCGGCAGACCTCGTAGGCATGCCCGAGACCTTAACGCCATCGCGAGGCACGGTGCGATCGGGACGCCCGGAGCGACGCGGGGTCCCCGCCGGCAGTCAGACTGGCCCACATGACCGAGTTGCACGAGCTCACCGCCCTGGATCTCGCGGCGGCATACCGTCGCCGTGACACCTCACCCCGGGAGGTGGTGGACCACTTCCTCGCCCGGATCGAGGCGCACTCCGATGCCGTGGGCGCCTTCGTCACCGTCACCGCCGCGACGGCTCGACGCTCCGCCGATGCGGCTACCGAGCGACTGCGGCACGCACCGGCGGTCGCCCCGCTGCTGCTCGGAGTGCCCACCGGCATCAAGGACCTCAATCAGACCGCCGGCGTGCGTACGACCTTCGGCTCTGCGGTGACGGCCGACACGGTGCCCGAGGTGTCCGACGAGCTGGTGGTGCGCATCGAGCGGGCCGGGCTGATCAGTCTCGGCAAGACCAACACCCCGGAGTTCGGCAGCCCCTGCTACACCGAGCCGGAGGTCGCACCACCCGCCCGCACCGCCTACGACCTGGCGCGATCGGCCGGTGGGTCGTCCGGCGGCGCCGGAGCCGCCGTGGCCGCCGGGCTGCTCCCGCTCGCGCAGGGCTCCGACGGTGGCGGGTCGATCCGCATCCCCGCCAGCGTGTGCGGTCTGGTTGGCCTCAAGCCCAGCCGGGGACGGGTCAGCGCGGCGCCGGTCTACGGCGACGTGAGCGGCCTGTCGGCCGCCGGTCCGCTGGCCACGACCGTGCGCGACGCCGCCGCCCTGCTCGACGCGATGACCGGCCCGGCGGTAGGCGACCCGACCTGGGCAGCACCGCTGGTTGACGGCGACAGCTTCCTGGCCCACTGCGACCGCGCCCCGGGCCGGCTGCGGATCGCCCGCTTCAGCACGCCGCCCATCGCAGACGGCCCGGTTCACCCCGAGGCGCAGGCAGCCTACGAGCGCGCCACGATGCTGCTCACCGAGCTGGGCCACCAGGTCGAGGACATCGAGCTGGGGCTGCCAGCCTCGACGGTGCCGGTGTTCGAAACAGTCTGGTCGGTCGGCGCCGCGTCGTGGCCCCTGCCCCCGGCGGCGGAGGCCCGGCTGCGTCCACTGACCCGATGGCTGCGTGAGCGTGGCCGGGCAGTGTCGGGTCCGGGCTTCGCCGGAGCGCTGGTCGGCATGCGCCAAGCCGCGGCGACTGTCCTGCGCGGCCTTGCCGAGTACGACGCGGTGCTCACCCCGACGCTGGCCCAGCCACCGGCTCTGGTCGGCGGCCTGCGCAACGACGAGGACCCGGCCGCCGACTTCGAGGCGCAGAAGCGGTTCACCCCGTTCACGGCGATCTGGAACGTCACCGGCATGCCCGCGGTGTCGCTGCCCTTGCACTGGACACCCGCGGGGCTGCCGGTCGGCATCATGCTGGCCGGCCGCCCGGGCGAGGACGCCCCCCTGATCCGGCTCGGCGCGCAGGTCGAGGCGGCGTGCGTCGTGGACGGCCGATGGCCACATCCGGCCACCCCGTTCACCGGTGCACACCGACCACCCTGGGCATGAGCCTGGACACAATGCGGCCCGCCAGTTTGAGCCGATGCACTGTCCTTCTCTAGCGTCTGGGCCGTGCCCCCGACCTCTGTGCCCTTCGCCGATGGCGACCTCGACTGCGAGACGACCGACAACCTGTGTCAGCTCGTCTTCGACCTTACCGACAACGAGACCACCGCCGAGACGGTGCAGTGGCTCGTGGCCAAGCCGGCCGCCATCGTCGGGCTGCTGGTCGGCGCGCTGCTCATCCGGTGGCTCGTACACCGGCTCATCGACCGAATTGTCACGAAGGCCGCCGGCGGCAGCGTCCCCGGCGTACTGCAGCGCACCAAGACCCACGAGAAGCTCGTCGGCGCCAACCCGGTGGCCTTCGAGCGGCGGAGCCAGCGCGCCAACACGATGGGCTCGCTGCTCAAGTCGATCTTCACCGGCGTCGTGGTTACCGTCGTCAGCTTCATGGTCGTCGCCGAGCTCGGCTACAACATCGGCCCGTTGCTGGCCAGCGCCGGCATCCTCGGCGTCGCCATCGGTTTCGGCGCGCAGAGCCTGGTGTCGGACTTCCTGTCCGGCGTCTTCATGATCTTCGAGGACCAGTACGGCGTCGGTGATGTCATCGACATCGATGAGGTGTCCGGCTCGGTCGAGGCGATCGGGCTGCGGGTCACCCGGTTGCGCGACGTCAACGGAACGGTCTGGTACGTCCGCAACGGCGAGATCTCCCGCGTCGGCAACATGAGCCAGAACTGGGCGCGCACCGTGCTCGACATCCCGGTGGCCTACGGCGAGGACCTCGCCCGGATCCGTGGGATTCTCGCCGAGACCGCCGAGGAGCTGTACGCGGACGAGGACTACCGAGAGCTCATCCTCGAGCAGCCGGAGGTGTGGGGGGTCGAGCGCTGGGACCCGGACTCGATCGTGGTGAGGGTGGTGCTCAAGACCGCACCGCTGGAGCAGTGGAACGTCGCCCGCGAGCTGCGCGAGCGGATCAAGGCCCGCTTCGACGAGCTCGGCATCGAGATCCCCTTCCCGCAGCGCGTGGTCTGGATGCGGCAGGGCGAACCGCTGGTCGACCGGCCCGACAGCGACCCGCCCGAGCACCCGTCCGACGGCCCGGCCGACAGCGATCACCGGGGTCCCGCGACGCCCACCTGACCTGCGCGTCGGGCCCCGAACGGCGACGATGAGGTCATGACGACACCGACCCGCCGCTGCCTGGTCACCGGCGCCACGGGTTACGTCGGCGGCCGCCTGGTGCCGGCGCTGTTGGCCGCCGGCCACGAGGTGCGCGTGATGGTGCGCGACCCGGGCCGCGTCCGCGGTCACAGCTGGGCCGACGAGGTCGAGGTCGCCGAGGCCGACGCCACCGACCCCGACGCCGTGCGCAAGGCGCTCAGCGACGTCGAGATCGCCTACTACCTGCTGCACTCGATCGGCAGCGGCACCGGTTTCGCCGACACCGAGGCGGACATCGCGCGCACGTTCGCCGCCGCTGCCGCCGATGCGGGGGTCGGACGGCTGGTGTACCTCGGCGGCCTGTCGCCCCAGCACGAGGAGCTGAGCACGCATATGGCGTCGCGTCAGCGGGTGGGAGAGATCCTGCTCGAGTCGCCGGTCCCCACCGTCGTGCTGCGCGCGGCGGTCGTGATCGGCTCGGGCTCGGCGAGCTTCGAGATGCTGCGGCACCTGACCGAACGGCTACCGATCATGATCACGCCGAAGTGGGTCGACAGCCGGCTTCAGCCGATCGCGATCCGTGACGTGCTGCGCTACCTGGTCGACTGCGCGACGATGCCGACAGGGCTCAACCGCGCCTTCGACGTCGGCGGACCCGATGTGCTGACGTACAAGGAGATGATGCAGCGCTATGCAACGGTCGTCGGGCTGCGGAAGCGACGGATGCTGCGGGTCCCGGTGCTCACACCACGGCTGTCCAGCCATTGGGTCGGCCTCGTCACGCCGGTGCCGAGCGGGCTGGCAAAGCCGCTGGTCGAGTCCGTCAGGCACACCTCGGTGACCTCCGAGCACGACATCGCCGACTACGTCCCGGACCCGCCCGAGGGTCTGGTCGGGTTCGACCGCTCGGTCGAGCTGGCGCTGTCCCGCATCCAGAGCTTGCAAGTGCCGACACGGTGGTCGTCGGCGAGCACCGCCGGCGCCCCCAGCAACCCGCTGCCGTCCGACCCCGACTGGGCCGGCGGCGACCTCTACGTGGACGAACGCAGCCGGGAGGTCGACGCCCCACCGGCCGCGCTGTGGCGAGTGGTCGAGGGCATCGGCGGCGAGAACGGCTGGTACTCCTTCCCCCTCGCTTGGCGGGTGCGCGGCTGGCTGGACCGGCTCAGCGGGGGTCCGGGCCTGCGGCGCGGTCGACGCGACCCACGCGACCTCGTCGTCGGCGATGTCCTCGACTTCTGGCGGGTGGAGGAGGCCGACGACGGTCGGATGCTGCGGTTACGCGCCGAGATGCGCCTGCCCGGCCTGGCCTGGCTGGAGCTGGAGGTCGGGTCGACCGACGGCGGCACCACGACCTTTCATCAACGGGCGTTGTTCCACCCGCGCGGCGTGCTGGGCCGGTTGTACTGGTGGTCGGTCTATCCCTTCCACGGCATCGTCTTCGGCAGCATGCAGCGCAACGTGGCGCGGGCCGCCGAGCGGCTGGCCACCGACCCGGCGGCCGACCTGCGACCGTGAGGCAGGTCGAACGCGCCGCCCTGACACCGCCCTCGTCGCCCACCATCGGCGACGCGGCAGAATAGGGCCGTGACTGCAGCGAGCGAGCAGACGTTCTATGCGGCGATCGGTGGTGCCGACACGATCCACCGCATCGTGCACCGCTTCTACGCCGGGGTCGCCGACGACCCGGTGCTGCGGCCGCTGTATCCCGAGGACGACCTCACCGCAGCCGAACGCCGCTTCGCCATGTTCCTCGTGCAGTACTGGGGTGGGCCGCAGGACTACTCCGACGAACGGGGGCACCCCCGGCTGCGGATGCGCCACGCGCCGTTCGCCGTCACCCCCGAGGCACGTGAGCACTGGCTGCGCCACTTCCGCGCCGGCCTCGACGAGGCGGCGCTGGCCCCTGAGCTCGACGCCGAGTTCTGGGCCTACGTCGAGCGGGCGTCGTTGTTCCTGGTCAACTCTCACGACCCGGTCGTCGACCCGGAGACACCGAGCGGGTTCCGGCTGTGAGCCCGACGATCACTCGCGCAGCATCGCCAACACAGTCCGCTCCTGCACGGTGACCCGCCTGGGGCGGCCGTCGCCGAGCGTGATCGGCACCAGCACGGTGGCGGCGCGGGCGTAGACCGTGCGCGCGCCGTCGGCGTGCACGTCGAGCACCTCGTACTCGACGGTGAAGGACGCGGCGGTGACCTTGGAGACCCACATCTCGATGCGCACCGGCTCGGGACGGAAGATCAACGGTCGCAGGTAGTCGATCTCGGCACGGGAGACCACGACTCCCTCGACCAGCTTGTCCGTGCCGCGCTGAGGGGCGTGGGTGAAGAACATGTCCACGCGCGCCTCCTGCAAGTACTCCAACCAGGTCACGTTGTTGACGTGCCCATAGGCGTCCATGTCCGCCCAGCGGGGTTTGAGCTCGACCACGTGCCTGACCATCCCGCCATCCTGCCGGGTCGGGCTGCCCACTAGGTACCGTGGGCAGGGTTACCCCTCCGGCCCATCCCAAGGAGCCCACATGCCCGAAGCCGTCATCGTCGCCACCGCCCGCTCCCCCATCGGCCGGGCCGGACGCGGCTCGCTGCGCGAGCTGCGCCCCGACGACCTGACCGCCACCGTCGTGGGCGCGGTGCTCGAGCAGCTGCCAGAGCTGCACCCGGACGACATCGACGACCTGCTGCTCGGCTGCGGCCTGCCCGGTGGCGAGCAGGGTTACAACATGGCGCGGGTGGTGGCCGTCAAGCTCGGGTACGACCGGTTGCCGGCCGCGACGATCACCCGTTACTGCTCGTCCAGCGTGCAGACGACCCGGATGGCCTTCCACGCGATCAAGGCCGGCGAGGGCGACGTGTTCGTGTCCGCCGGGGTCGAGACGGTTTCGCGCTTCGTGAAGGGCAGCTCCGACGGTCTGCCCGACACGATGAACCCCTACTTCGCCGAAGCCGGTCACCGCGCGGAGGCCGCTGCGGTCGGCGGGGTGGCCTGGCACGACCCGCGCGAGGACGGCGACGTGCCCGACATCTACATGGCGATGGGTCAGACCGCCGAGAACGTCGCCGAGATGCGCGGGTTGACCCGCACCGAGCTGGACGAGTTCGGCGTCCGCAGCCAGAACCTCGCCGAGAAGGCGATCGCCAACGGCTTCTGGGCGCGCGAGATCACGCCGGTCACGACGCCGGACGGCACCGTGGTGTCAACCGACGACGGGCCGCGAGCAGGCGTCACCATGGCGGGCGTTGCCGAGCTGAAGCCGGTGTTTCGCCCCGACGGGGTGGTCACCGCCGGCAACTGTTGCGCGCTCAACGACGGCGCAGCGGCGCTGGTGGTGATGTCGGACACCAAGGCCGCCGAGCTCGGTCTGACTGCGCTGGCACGGATCGTGTCGACCGGAGTGACCGCGCTGTCGCCCGAGATCATGGGCCTCGGGACCGTCGAGGCCTCGAGACAGGCGCTGGCACGAGCGGGGATGAGCATAGGCGACATCGATCTGGTCGAGATCAACGAGGCGTTCGCCGCTCAGGTGGTGCCGTCCTACCGGGATCTCGGCGTCGACATCGATCGGCTGAACGTCAACGGCGGCGCAATCGCGGTCGGCCACCCCTTCGGCATGAGTGGCGCCCGGCTGCAGGTGACGATGCTCAACTCGCTGGACTGGCACGACAAGCAGACTGGGCTGGTCACGATGTGTGTCGGCGGTGGGCAGGGCATGGCGCTGGTGCTGGAGCGGCTTGCCTGACCGTGTCAGGCCCAGCGCCCTGCCCTGCCCTGGCACGGTCAGGCCTGCTTGGCGGCCTGCACCGTCAAGGTGAGGGTGACCTTGTCGCCCACCATGAGGCGGCCGCTGTCGAGTGGCATGTTCCAGTCGATGCCGAAGTCCTTGCGGTTCAGCTCGCCGGTGGCCTCGAATCCGGCGATCGTCTGACCGTAGCCGTTGACCTCGACCCCGAGGACCTCTACGGCCAGCTCGACCGGGCGGGTGACGGCGTTGACGGTGAGGTCGCCGACCAGCGTGAAGCCATCGTTGCTGGTCGGCCGCAGCGCGGAGGAGGTGAAGGTCATCACCGGCTGGGTACCGACACTGAAGAAGTCACTGGAGCGCAGGTGGTCGTCGCGCTGGGCGGTGCCGGTGTCGACCGAGGCCAGCTGGATGCGCGCGCTCGCGCTCGACGCCAGGGGGTCGTCGGCAACAACGATCTCGCCCTCGAACTCGCGGAACACGCCACGGACCTTGCTCATCAGGTGGCGGACGGTGAACGAGATCTCGCTGTGGGTGGGGTCCACGGCCCAGGTGCCGGCTTCGAGACCGGGGGCTGCGGCGACGGTGAGCTCAGACATGGCGGTGGCTCCTCGAGGTACGTTGTTGAACTATCAATCTCTACCGTACGCCTCAGAGGTTCAATCGTCAACTACCTTTGGGCTACACTGGCGCCATGATGGACACCAAGACGGCACGCTGGCTGGACAGCGAGCAGCAGGCGTCGTGGCGCGCCTTCTTGTCCGGGACGACTCGGCTTTTCGAGCGGCTGGACCGCGAGCTGCGCGACCGCTCGGGCATCTCCCTGCCGGAGTACGAGATCTTGGTCCGCCTCTCGGAGTCACCAAGCGGGCAGCTCCGGATGGCGGAGCTGGCGAGTTCCCTGGCGCACTCCCGCAGCCGGGTGACCCATACCGTGGCCCGCCTCGAGGCGATCGGGGCGGTGCGCCGGCGAGCCTGTCCGACCGACGGTCGCGGAGTGGTCGCCCTGCTGACCGACGAGGGCAGGCAGGTGCTCGTCGAGGCAGCACCCGGGCACGTGGATGCTGTACGCGACTACCTGGTGGACGTCGCGAGCCCGGAGGACTTCGCCGCCGTCGGCCGGGTGTTCGGTGCGACCGCACAGTTGCTTGGCGACGACCGCTGACGAGGCCGGACCGGCTCAGTCGCGGGTCAGTCGGCGGTAGGTGACTCGGTGTGGCCGGGCAGCTTCCGCCCCCAGCCGGCCGATCTTGTTGGTCTCGTAGTCGGCGAAGTTGCCCTCGTACCAGAACCACCGTGCCGGGTCCTCGTCGTTGCCCTCCCAGGCGAGAATGTGCGTGGCGACGCGGTCGAGGAACCACCGGTCGTGCGACACCACGACCGCGCAGCCAGGAAACTCCAGCAGCGCGTCCTCCAGCGACTGCAACGTCTCGACGTCGAGGTCGTTGGTGGGCTCGTCGAGCAACAACAGGTTGCCGCCCATCTTGAGCGTCAGCGCCAAGTTGAGCCGGTTGCGTTCACCGCCGGACAGCACCCCGGCAGGCTTTTGCTGGTCCGGGCCCTTGAACCCGAACGACGCGACGTAGGCCCGGCTCGGCATCTCGAAGTGCGCCACCTTGATGTGGTCGAGCCCGTCGGACACGACCTCCCACACCGTGCGGGTGGGGTCGAGCCCGCCGCGGCCCTGGTCGACGTACGACACCGACACGGTGTTGCCGAGGCTGAGGCTGCCGGCGTCGGGCTGCTCCGCACCGACGATCATACGAAACAGGGTCGACTTGCCGACCCCGTTGGGACCGACGACGCCAACGATGCCGGCGCGGGGCAGCGAGAACGACAGGTCGTGCATGAGGGCACGCCCCTCAAAACCCTTGGCCAGCCCCTTGGCCTCGAGCACGATGTCGCCGAGGCGGGGGCCGGGGGGGATGTTGATCTCCTCGAAGTCGAGCTTGCGGTTGCGCTCGGCCTCGGCGGCAAGCTCCTCGTACCGGCCTAGCCGGGCACGGTTCTTGGCCTGGCGGGCCTTGGCGTTGGAGCGCACCCAGGCCAGCTCCTGCTCGAGGATGCGCTGACGCTTGGCGTCCTTTCGGCCCTCGACCTTGAGCCGCTGCTGCTTGGTCTCGAGGTAGGTCGAGTAGTTGCCCTCGTAGGGAAAGGTGCGGCCGCGGTCCAGCTCGAGGATCCACTGGGCGACGTTGTCGAGGAAGTACCGGTCGTGGGTGATCGCCAGCACCGCACCGGCATAGCTGGCCAGGTGCTGCTCCAACCACTGCACGCTCTCAGCGTCGAGATGGTTGGTCGGCTCGTCGAGGAGCAGCAGGTCGGGCTGCTGCAAGAGCAGCTTGCACAGCGCCACCCGGCGTCGCTCGCCACCGGAGAGATGGTCGACGGGCGAGTCCGGAGGGGGGCAGCGCAGGGCGTCCATCGCCTGTTCGAGCCGGGCGTCGATGTCCCAGGCGTTGGTGTGGTCGAGGTCGGTCTGCAGGTCTCCCATCTCGGCGAGCAGCTTGTCGTAGTCGGCGTCGGGATCGGCCAGCTCAGCGGAGATCTCGTCGAAGCGCTCCTTCATGGCGAGGATCGGGGCCACCGCCTCCTGCACGTTCTGCAGGACGGTCTTGTCCTCGGTCAGCGGCGGCTCCTGCAACAAAATGCCGACGCTGGCATCGGGGTCCTTCACCGCGTCGCCGTTGTTGGCGTGCTCGAGGCCGGCCATGATCTTGAAAAGCGTGGACTTGCCGGTCCCGTTGGGTCCGACGACACCGATCTTGGCGCCGTGCAGGAACGCCAACGTGACGTTGTCGAGGACGAGCTTGTCCCCGAGCCGCTTGCGGACGTTGTGCAGCTGGAAGACGTAGTCAGCCATGGTCGGCGAGCCTAGGTGGTGACCACCTCGCGGGGCGCAGTGGGCCGTTGGCCGTCACTGACCGGCCCCGGCCAGGCTGCGCGCTCGGCGGTGGGCTGGGGGTGCACCTGGGTATCGGCCCCTGGGGAGCGCTGTTGGTGCTCGGTAGCCGCCGGTGTCTGCCGGCGCAGGTACGCGCTGGTGCCACGGGTCAGGTCGTGTCCGACCGCGACGGCCTCGAGCTCCTGGCGCGAGCGCTCCTCGTCGTGCTCGTCGCGCCAGCTGTGGTTGCGCACTCGGCCATAGACGATGACCGGCTCGCCCTTACGGATCGACGACGCCACGTTGGACGCGAGCCCGCGCCACACCTTGACCGAGAACCACACGGTCTCCTGCTCACGCCAGGCGCCCTGGGTGGAGTCGAAGTAGCGCGGTGTGCTCGCCAGCCGGAACGTTGCGCGCGCGGCGGTCCCGTTGCCCTGGTGGTAGTCCACGTCGGTGCCGACAAAGCCGACCACGGTCGTGTAGACGTCAGTCATCTCAGGTGCCCTCTCGGTTGCCATTGGGTGACACCCTCAGACTGGTGCGAGCCGGGCGTTCTTCGGGCGGCCCGCAGGCGTCGCTGTGGACGAGGCTTGCCACTGTGCGGGGCTGTAGATAAGCGCTGGCGGGCTGGGGGCAGCCCTAGGCGCGGGCGGCAGGCTCCGCACGGTCCGGTGACGCTGACAGGGGCGGCGGTGGCTGTGGCTGGGCGCCAAGCGGCACCGAGGCCAGCGGCGGCATGATGACGAACGGGCGCCAGCTGTGCATGCGTTCCAGGTGTGCGGTCACCCTGGCGACTCCGTCGGCAGGGGCGCGCCCGTGCAGCACGCGGTCGTGCATCAGGGCCATTTCAGTGGCGGCGCGCTGGTAGGTATGCAGGCTGGCTCCGGCCTGCTTGCCGGCGACACGAGTGGCGAACCGGCGGGCCGCCGCGCGGTCGCCGAAGCGCACCAGCCAGTGGATCTCCGCCGGGTGCACCCAGCCACGGCGGGACGCGTCACCCAGGGCGGCGCGCACCACGTCGGCCTGTCGACGCAGGGCACGCAGGGCCAGGAAACCGACCAGGGCGAAGAGCGGCACCATGAAGCCAGCGAATACGGCGAGGAAGCCGAGTCCGCGCCACAGCAGGGTGGAGCCGTTCCAGGCAGCGTGCAGCCCGACGGCGCCAGCGAAGCCGAGCAGCGGTGCCACCACCTGCAGCCACCGCCGCTGCGTCAGCACAGCGACAGCGATGCCGACGCCGGTGGCGGTGGTGAAGAACGGGTGGGCGAAGGGGCTCATGATCCCGCGAGCGGCGAACACGTTAGCGGCCACGACGGGCCCACTGATGTCCGGGATCAAAGTCCCGGCGTAGGCCCGGGAGTAGTACAAGACGTTCTCGGTGAAGGCGAACCCGATCCCGGCCAGCCCGGCGTAGATGATGCCGTCGAGCAGCCCCGCGAACCGACGGCGGCGCACGAGGACGATGGCGCAGAGCAGCCCCTTGCCGAACTCCTCCGACAGCGGCGCCACCACCGTCAGCAGCACGCTGAACGGCACCTCGCCCTGCCACGGCGACAAGATGGCCTGCACCAGCAGCGCGAACGCGGGGGCCACGACGGCGCCCCACAGCAGGGCAGCAGCGATGAACCGTCGCGGCTCGGGCTCGTACCTGTCGAGCCAGAGGTACGCCGCGACCAAGAACGGCACCGGCACGGTCGCGAGCAGCAGCGCCAGTGCCACCGCGCCCACGCTGGACTCCTCTGCCCTGGCCGTCAGCCAGATCAGCCCCACCGAGCCGACGGCTCCCAGCGCGAACAGGCTGACGAGCAACGCCGTACGGCCGCGGCCCCGGTCGAATCGGGGGTAGGGCAGCCCCTTGGCGCTGCCGGGGGGTGCTGGCGCAACGGTCCACGACATGCCCTACAGGCTACGGCGGGCACGCTGTACAGCCAGCCTCGTTATCGTAGTGCTGTGGACAGCCGGTCTGTCGGTCCGGTCACCCACGTGGGCGCTCGTAGCTCAGCTGGATAGAGCAGTGGACTTCTAATCCACCGGTCGCAGGTTCGAGTCCTGCCGGGCGCACCCTCATAAGTGCAGGTCAGGAGCCTGTCTCACGCTGAGTGATCGCCGTTACGGTGGCCTCGGGGCACGAGCGGGGCACACGAGCGTCAGCGGTGGCCGCGTCGAGTCGCTCGGCCACCGCGTCGAGATCGTCGTCGAACAGCCCCGCGTAGACGTCAAGCGTCATCGCCGCGCTCCCGTGGCCGAGCATCCGCTGCACGCTCTTGACGTTCGCCCCGGCGCCGACCGCGAGGCTCGCCGCGGTGTGCCGCAACTCGTGCGGCGTCAGCCCGTCGAGCCCGACGGCACGTGCTGCCCGGTCGAAGTGCCGGCGCCGAAAGTTGGTCAACCGGAGCAGCCCACCACCGGGTGCGGTGAACACCAGCGCATCGGGAGCCTTCCCGGCGACGTGCACGGCCAGGTCGTCCGCGATTCCTCGGGGGATCGGCACCGAGCGGCACTGGTGGCTCTTGGGCGTGCCGAACACCGCCCGCCCGGCGACCTCGGTGGCCGACTCGATGATCTCCAGCCGTCGCCGCATCAGGTCGACGCGGGCGGTCCGTAGCGCGATCATCTCGCCGTATCGCAGCCCGCAGTACGCCAGCACGCGGACGGCGAGGCCGTACTCCCCCGCCGCGTCGGCCAGGTCTGCGACCTGCTGGTGCGTCAGGAACCGTTTGGGCGGGCTCGAGATTCGCGGCAGTCGCACACCGTCGGCAGGGTTACGGGACAACCGCCCGTCGCGGACCGCCAAAGCCAGCAGTAGCGACAGCACCCGGTGCGCATGCCGCACGCTCGAGGCTGACAGGCCCGAGGCCGACAGCTCCCCCACCCATCGGGCGACGTCTGCGTGCCCGATCTTCGCCAGCGGTACCGTCCCCCACCGGGGCAGCACGTAGCGACGCAGCAGCCCGTCGTAGCGGACGCGTGTGGACTCCTTGAGGTGCACCTGCCCGCCGAGCCACTGCGCGGCCCACACGTCGACCGTGACGCGGGAACGGTCCGGGTCCACGTAGGTGCCCACAAGCTTGGAGTGCTCGGCCCCGGTCACGCACCTGTCGGCGTCGGACCGCTTGACGAACGACCGCTTGCGCTGCCGGCCGTCCGGGTCACGCCACCGTGCCTGCCACGTCACGCGGCCGTCGCGGGTCCGCTTCTCAACGCTCGCCATCCGAGACGCCCTCCTCGTCGCGCACCCAACGGAGCTCGGCCTGCGCCTCATCGGATGCGACCTTCGCGTCTGCCACTTCGTCGTACGCCGTGTCGAGCCGCCTGTCTAGCCGCGCGCCCCGAGACCTCTCAGGAGTGCCTGGGAGTGCCAGCAAGGCAGGCCCCTCGTCCAGCGTGGCGTGCTCGATGCTGACGAGCCGTAGCTTCTCCTGGGCTACCCGCAGCCGCCGCCAGGCCTGGTCAGCCCTCTGCTCCGACTCTCGCAGCCGCTGGCTGCGCCGTTCGTACTCGCTGTCGGGCACCTCGTAGCGGAAGGTGCGCTCGTCACCGTCAGGCAGCGGTTCACGGCCGGTGGCCCACCGCCGCGCCTGCCCCGCGCTCACGCTGCCGGTCGGGGTCACCGCCACCACGTCGTCATCGGCGCGGGGGAACAGCAGGTGAAGCGGGGCCACGTCCAGCACCGCCGCCAGCACCAGCCACTCATCTACGCCGATCCGCCGGCGCCGGCCCGTCTCGATGTTGGTCACCGCGGAGCGGTCGAGGGCAGGCATCCCGGCCTCGGCGCACTTCTCGGCGACCTGCTGCCCGGTCCACCCGCGGCGGTCACGGGCCGAACGCACCAGCTCGGCGACCGCGCGGGTCGGCGTGACCCCCCGTCGCTGCTCA
>JACCVL010000093.1 GCA_013698185.1 Nocardioidaceae bacterium | reverse complement strand
GCAGCAGGACACCGGGGGCGTCCAGGCCCAGCTGGTGACCCCGCTCGCGCCGCCCGAGGGCGAGCGCGTCGGTGACGACCAGCTCCGTGTCGGCTCCGGTCCACGTCGTGTCCAGGACGAGTCCGGGCCGCCGGTAGCTCCTGGTGGCGGTCAGCCCGGTGCCGGTCGGCGCGACGAGGAAGTGCCCGGCGCCGGCGTCCAACAGGCGCGCGAACACCGGGGGACTGTCGAAACGCGGCATGCACAGCCAGTCCACCGACCCCCCGGTGCTCACCAGGGCGGCAGAGCCGCAGTCCGACAGCAGTGCGTACTGATCCAGCGGGAGCTCACTCATCGCACTGGTTCTCCGCTCAGCCGGCGGTGGGGGCTGAGTCGCCGCGTACGGCGGCCATCTCGGGGTAGCGGTCCCCCGAGGCCGCCCCCGCTGGGGCAGCCTTTTCGAGACGGGCCAGGACCTCCTCGTCCAGCGACACCGTCACTGGGGCCGCCGAGAATTCTTCGAGGCAGCGTCATGAATGGCCCTTCCTTGCGCAGTCGAGCGTCGTCGCCATCATCCTGCCCCGTGCGCGTGGAACGGACACGTCGGCGCCTAGGCTCGCCGCCATGGACTACGTGCGGCTCGGCACGACGGGCACCAAGGTGTCTGCGGTGTGCCTGGGGATGATGACCTACGGCGACCCCGGCTGGCGGGACTGGGTGCTCGACGGAGACGCAGCCGAGCCGGTGGTGCGCACCGCGGTCGAGGCGGGGATCACGTTCTTCGACACCGCCGACATGTACTCCCTCGGCGCGAGCGAGGAGGTCACCGGCCGGCTGCTGGGTCAGCTGTTCGCCCGCCGCGAGGACTACGTGCTCGCCACCAAGGTCTTCATGCCGATGGGCGACGGACCAAACGACGGCGGGCTGTCTCGCACGCACATCATGGCGGCCATCGATGACTCGCTGCGCCGGCTGGGCACCGACTACGTCGACCTCTACCAGATCCACCGTTGGGACCCCGAGACGCCGATCGAGGAGACGATGCAGGCGCTGCACGAGGTCGTACGCGCCGGCAAGGCCCGCCACATCGGGGCGTCGAGCATGTGGGCGTGGCAGTTCGCGACGGCCCAGCACGTCGCCGAGCGCAACGGCTGGACCCGCTTCGTCACGATGCAGAACCACTACAACCTCGCCTATCGCGAGGAGGAGCGCGAGATGGTCCCGCTGTGCCTGGACCAGGGCGTCGGCCTCATCCCGTGGTCCCCGCTGGCCCGGGGCCTGCTCGCCCGCCCCGCTGGCGACCGCAGCACCACGCGCTCCACCAGCGACTCGATCTCCGACTCGCTGTACGCCGCCGGCGACCACGCGGTCGTCGACACGGTCGGCGCCGTGGCCGAGGACCGGGGGGTGCCGCGGGCGCAGGTCGCGCTCGCCTGGCTGATGAGCCGGCCCGGGGTGAGCGCACCGATCGTGGGTGCCTCCAAGCCCGAGCACCTCACCGACGCGGTCGCCGCCGTCGACCTCCGGCTCACCGTCGAGGAGGTGGCGGCCCTGGAGGCTCCGTACGTGCCGCACCCCGTCGTCGGGCACAGCTAGCGAGAATGCCGGCGTAAGAAAGCCGTAAGGGTCGTAACCGGGCACGTCGACTTAAGGTGGCAGCACTAGACGAGTGCACGCGTCTCCTGAGTGTGACCAGCCTCTCTGGGTGTCTGTTCGCGCGCCCAGTTCTCGCTTACGAACAGGAGATTTCTGATGCTCAAACGACCCACCTCGCACCGCGCGGTCAGGGTGACCGCGGCACTCGTGACTATTCCCCTCCTCGCCCTGGCCGCGAGCGTGTTGCCGTCCCAGGCCGACGATCCGGCACCGCCGGAGCCACCAGCCACGGGCACTGACATCCCGCAGACCTATTTCGGCCCGCCGGCATCCGAAAGCTTTTCGGAGAACAACGAGTCGTTGGTCGGTCCGGTTCAGTTGCTCAAGGCGGGCACCATCAACAAGTCGGGCGGACGGACGACGCTGCCGCTGTACCTCGGGCACGACCGGAACGGCAAGAACGTCTGGTTCATCCTCACCGACACCACCGACCAGGCCAACGCCGACGCGTTGGGGCTGAACTTCTCCTCGAAGCTCGCCTACGCCAACGTGGGGACGGCGGTGCGTGACGCCTGGCTGACCAAGGACGCAAGCCTCGTCTTCGAGACCGCGGCGGTGGACTTCAGCCCGAGGCGCGTCCTCGTCCCGGGCAAGGCTCCGAACGCGTTCCCACCGAAGGTGGCGCGCCCCGGATCGGTCGGGGACGCCACGTACACGCCGTACGTGCGGGTGGTGAATGCTCCGGGCACTCCGGTCTACAACGCGCCGGTCATCGCCTACGACGTGTCGGCCGACCAGCTCGACTTCTGCAAGGGCGCTGTCGACCACTCCCTCGTGCACGACCGGGTGCTCCGGATCTGTCCGGAGGCGCCGAGCAACGGTCAGGGCACGGTGACGCTGGACACCACGCAGATCTTCAGCTTCGCGAAGCCGGCGACCTACATCAGCACCGAGGCATCCGACCCGGTCGTGGCCACGCTGGACAGCGGGACGTACGCCCCGGCGATCGGCGACCTGCCGGTCGGCCGCGACGACAGCGCCTTCAGCCCGATCGAGCGGCTCTTCGTCACCGCCAACGGACCCACCGGGGTGCGGAACCCCCAGCGGCAGGGGCTCAACAGCGCGCTCCTGGGCGAAGGCGACCCGTTGCAGGTCATCGGCGGCGTGCCGACGGTCTCCAACGACTACAGCCCCGCCTGGGACCTGAACCTGGGGTTCTGGACCGACCGGGCGATCGCAAAGGGCTACCGGGCCCGCGTCATCGACGAGTTCCAGTACCTCGACCTCGTCGCGCAGGGCTTCATCACCGGCGAGGACGGCAAGCCGTTCGGCTCCACCGGCATCGTCGTGAACTGTCCGATCATCACCCGGTTCCTGTAGGCGCCGACCGCCCGCTCGCCATGACCGGTCCGGCCTGACGAGCGGGCAGGGGCCACGCTGTTGGTGAGCTAGGCTCTGCGCCTCGGCGAGGAGGTCACCGGTCGCATGTCGCAGCCCGCGCGTCGACTGCTGGGGCTGACGGGCGCGCCGGGAGTGGGCAAGTCGACAGTGGCCCGAGCCCTCGTCGAGGCCTGGAGTGCCGCCGGGCGGACAGGCGCCGCCGTGGGCATGGACGGCTTCCACCTGTCCGGCGCCGAGCTTGCCGACCGCGGGCTGGCTGACGTGAAAGGGGCGCCGGGGACCTTCGACGCCGACGGTTTCGCGGCCCTGCTGCGCCGTCTGCGTGCCGGGGGGGAGGACGTGCCGGTGCCCGCGTTCGACCGTGAACGTGAGCAGACCGTGCCGGCTGCCTACGTGGTCGCCGCTTCGGTCGAGCTGGTGGTGGTCGAGGGCAACTACCTGTTGCTGGACGGTCCGTGGCGAGCCGCCCGCGAGCTGCTCGACGAGGTGTGGTTCCTGGACCTGCCGGCTGACCTCCGTCTGTCCCGGCTCATCGCCCGGCACCAGGTGCACGGCCGTACCGCGGTCGATGCGGAGCGGTGGGTGCACCGCAGCGACGAGGCCAACGCGCGCCTGGTGGTGGCCAGCCGGCACCGGGCCGACGCCGTCATGGACGTCGCCTCGGGCCGGGTGACCCGGGGGACGGCGGCGCCGACGGATCAGGGGTCCGGTAGCGGGGCGGCCGCCTCGACCAGCTCGCGGCCGCGTGCGTAGTCGTCGTCCGCCTCGTGGGTCAGCGCTCCCACGGTGACTCCCCGCCGGCCGTACCAGACGGTGAAGGCGCCAGCGTCGTGGCCGACGAGCCGGGCGTCGTCGAAGCCGTCGCCCCAGGCGACGTACTTGAGCACCCGGCCACCGATGTCGGACCAGAAGCCCGGCACCTCGGCCCACGCCTCGTCGGAGCCGGCGGCGGTCCCCCCGGCCACCACGCCCATGGCCAGCGCCTCGCCCCAATGCTCGACGACCAGAGCCCGGCCGGCCGTGGCGTTGTGCGCGAGCGCCACGTCGCCGGCCGCGAGCACCCCGGGCGCACTGGTACGCATGTGCGCGTCGACGACGACACGCCCGGCGCGCACGTCCAGCCCGGCCGTGTCGGCCAGCCCGGCCCGCGGTGTCACCCCTGCCGCAGCCAGCACCAGGTCGCCCGTCACCGCCGGGCCGTCGGCGAGCTCGACGCGGTGCCCGGCGACGATCCGTTCGACGCGAGCCCCCACCACCAGCTCGACGTCGCTGTCGCGCAGCCAGCCCGCTATCCGGCGGCCAGCGGCGGCGCCGAGCCGCTCCTGCTGCGGCAGCCGCTCCTGGGTCACCAGCGTGACCTGCAGCCCGCGTGCCGCGAGCGATGCCGCGGCCTCGCAGCCGATGAAGCCCGACCCGACGACCACCGCCGTGTCGGCCCGGTCGGCGGCCTGGCGCAACGCATGTGCCTGGACCAGCGAGCGCAGCCTGAGCACGGCGGGGTGTCCGCCACCGGGCACCGGCAGCCGTGCCGGAGCCGCGCCGGTGGCGAGCACGCACGCGTCGAAGCCGAGGCGTTCACCGGTCGAGAGCGTGACGACGCGGGCGGCGGCGTCCAGCGCAACCGCCCGGGTCAGCAGCCGTACGGAGGCGTCGGCACTGCGCCAGAACTCCGCGTCCTGCATCGCGATCGCGCCAGCGGCAACCTCCCCGCGGAGGAACTCCTTCGACAGCGGCGGGCGCTCGTACGGCAGCACCGAGTCCTCGGAGACCATGCAGACGGGCCCACCCGCGCCGGCCTCTCGGTAGGCCCGCAGCGCCGACAAGCCGGCCGGTCCACCGCCGACGATGACCAGGCCCTTCGTCTGCTGTGCCACCGGGTGAGCCTATGAGCGCCGGGCCGCGGTGGCTAGCATCGCCACGGTGAGCGCGACCGCATCGACCGCGCCCGGCCTGCGAGAGCTCACCGCCGAGCTGCGGGCCCGCGTCGCCCGCGCCCGCGAGGGCGGGCCGGCCAAGGCGCGCGACAAGCACCTGGCCCGGGGCAAGCTGCTCGTCCGCGACCGGATCGACCGGCTGCTGGACCCTGGCTCGCCGTTCCTCGAGCTCAGCGGGCTGGCCGCGACCGGGATGTACGACGACGCGGTGCCGGCAGCCGGCATCGTCACCGGGGTGGGCCTGGTCGAGGGCCGCGAGTGCATCATCGTCGCCAACGACGCGACCGTGAAGGGCGGCACGTACTACCCGATGACGGTGAAGAAGCACCTGCGCGCGCAGACCATCGCGATGGACAACCACCTGCCCTGTCTCTACCTCGTCGACTCCGGCGGGGCGTTCCTGCCCATGCAGGACGAGGTGTTCCCCGACCGCGAGCACTTCGGCCGGATCTTCTACCACCAGGCGCAGCTGTCGGCCCGCGGGATCCC
>JACCVL010000091.1 GCA_013698185.1 Nocardioidaceae bacterium | reverse complement strand
GCGACGTGCCGTTCGTCGGCAAGCGGTGGGTGCACCAGCTCGAGTCCTACGACCGCGACCACGGCATCTCGTACTGGCCGAAGAACTACCGCACGTCGATAGAGCGTCACGACGCCGAGGCGTTGACACGCACGTATGAGTACTACGACCCGATCCACACGCTGCCCGAGGTCGGTCAGCAGTGGTGGCGCGAGCACGCCGGCGACAACCTGGCGGAGGCGGAGCGGCAGGCGGCGGCGTCCCGCCGTGCCGCCGAGCACCAGGCCGTCCTCACCACGGTCTGAACGAATCACGGTCCCCCTCCCCCTCACCCGGTTCGTCAGCGCAAACCCGGGTTCGCGCCCCGGACAAACCGCTGACGAATCAGGTGGCAGGGCTGTTAGGGGGTCCGCAGGGCGGTGAGCGCCTCGACGAGCCGGCCGGCCGGGCTGTCCAGGCCCCATCGCCCGGCGAGGCGTACGACGCCGTCCGGGTCCCGCGGGGTGAGCGGAAGGGTCAGGTCCGGCTCACCGAGGTCGATGTCGCGGGCCACGGCGACTACCTGAGGCGCCACGGCGAGGTAGTCCAGCGCATCCTGGATCTTGCGACGCGGGCCCGGCGCGAGATCGGACTCGGGGTCGGCGACAGCTGCCATGATCCCCTCGACGTCCCCGAACCGGTTGAGCAGCGTGGCCGCGGTCTTGTCCCCGACGCCCGCGACGCCCGGGAGCCCGTCGGAGGTGTCGCCCCGCAACGTGGCGAAGTCGGCGTACTGACGGGCCGCGACGCCGTACTTCTCCCGCACGACGCTCTCGGTGACCCGTTCGTGCCGGCCGACGCCCCGCGCGATGTAGAGCACCCTGATCTCGGCCTCGTCGTCGACGAGCTGGAACAGGTCGCGGTCCCCGGTCACGATGTCGACGGGCATCCCCGCATCGGTGGCCAGCGTCCCGATCACGTCGTCGGCCTCGAAACCGTCCGCGCCGACGACGGTGATCCCGAACGCCCCGAGCACGTCGATGATCACCGGGATCTGCGCCTCGAGCGGGTCGGGGACCACCTCGACGTCCGAGCCACCCGGCATCACCACCTCGACGCGGTGCGCCTTGTAGGACGGGATCAGGTCGACCCGCCACTGCGGCCGCCAGTCGTTGTCCCAGCAGCACGCCAGGTGCGTCGGGCGGTAGTCGGTGACCAGGCGGGCGATGAAGTCCAGCAGCCCACGCACCGCGTTGACGGGGGTGCCGTCCGGTGCGCGGAACGAGTCCGGCACGCCGTAGTAGGCGCGGAAGTACATCGACGCGGTGTCCAGGAGCATGAGGCGGCGGCTGGGAGGCACTCGCCGATCATAGGGCGGCCGGCGTGGCTGCCGCGGCTGCCACTGCTGCGAGGGTCGCTAGGGTGCACGGGTGGAAGCCCTCGACCAACAGATCCTCGCGCTGCTCGCCGGTGACGGTCGGATGTCGTTCACCGCCCTGGGCAGGACCACCGGACTGTCCACGTCGGCGGTCCACCAGCGGGTCAAGCGGCTCGAGCAGCGCGGGATCATCCAGGGCTACGGCGCCACCATCGACTACCACCAGGTCGGCAAGCCGCTGACGGCGTTCATCTCCATCCGGCCCATCGACCCCTCGCAGCCCGACGACTCCCCCGAGCGGGTCTCGGGGATCAGCGAGATCGAGAGCTGCTGGTCCGTCGCGGGTGACGAGTCCTACATCCTCAAGGTCCGGGTCGCAGTCCCCGCCGATCTGGAGAACCTGCTGGCACGGGTCCGGGCCGCGGCGAACGTCTCCACCCGCACGACCATCGTGCTCTCGACGCCTTATGAGAACCGGTCGGTGAGCTAGTCGCTCACGGACGAGTAGGCGACCACGCCACGACGCAGCGCCTGTCTGGTCGCCCGAGCGGTACGACGCAGCTCCCCCTCACCCGCGGCATCGGCCACCTGGTCGGTCAGGTCCAGCAGCTGCTTCATCCAGCGCACGAAGTCACCGGCCGCCAGGTCGGTCTCGTCGAGCACCTCGTCGAGCGGCGCGCCCTCGGCCCAGCGGTAGGCCGCCCAGGCGAACCCGAGGTCGGGCTCGCGAAGGAAGTCGAGCTTGTGCTCACGTTCCAACGTGTCGAGGTCCGCCCACACCGCGACCGTGTCGGCGAGGACCTGGGCGACCCGACCGCCCGGCAGCCGGGGCGACCGGGCATCGTCTGGACGCCGCGCCTCGAAGACCAGGGCTGAGAGCGCCGCAGCCAGGCCGCTCGGCGACAACCCGTCCCAGATCCCGTTGCGCAGGCACTGCGCAGCCACGAGGTCCATGTCGGTGTAGATCCGCATGAGCCGCTGCCCGGTGGGCGTCACCTTGTCCTCACCGTCGATGTAGTCGAGCGCGGTCAGCACCTCGCAGACCCGGTCGAACTGCCGAGCCACGGTGTTGGTGCGCTGGTCGATCCGTCGCCTCAGGGTGGCCGAGTCGCGGTCGAGCTTGAAGTAGCGCTCCGCCCACCGGGCGTGGTCCTCCCGCTCGTCGCAGCCATGACACGGGTGCGCCTTGAGCCGCGTGCGCAGCCGCGTGACCTGGTCGTCGTCCCGCGAGGGCGCGGCGCCGCCGCGGCGCTCGGCTCCCTGGCGTGGCGGCGGCGGGGTCAGGTCGTGCGTACGGGTGCGCAGCGCCGAGGCGATGTCGCGCCGCATCTGGGGGTTGCGACCGTTGAAGTTCTTCGGCACGCGGAGTCGGCTGACCGCCACCACCGGGGTGGGGAAGTCGATGATCGCCAGCCGCCTCGCCTGCCGGTCGGCGGTCACGACGTAGGGACGCGGGCCCTCGGGCGAGAAGCCGGGATCGATCACGACCGCGAAGCCCTGGAACTTGCCGGTGGGCACCAAGATCACGTCGCCAGGCCTGAGCTCTGCGAGCGAGGCCATTGCCTCCTCACGCCGGTCGGAG
This sequence comes from Nocardioidaceae bacterium, assembly GCA_013698185.1. Lineage (GTDB taxonomy): Bacteria > Actinomycetota > Actinomycetes > Propionibacteriales > Nocardioidaceae > JACCVL01. Next base: position 12,470 of record JACCVL010000091.1, on the reverse strand, counting down.
CGACGCGAGCGGTGCGCAAGCTTCTCGAGGTCGCCGATCCGGCGTCGGATCCCGGCGTACTCCATGAAGTCGCCGAGGTGACAGGTGGCGGCCTCAGCGTAGCCAGCCAGCGCGTCCTCACTCTTCTGCAGCTGGCGCGCCAGCCCCACGACGGCCTTGTCGGCCTGGAACTGCGCGAAGGACTGCTCCAGCAGCTCGCGGGCCGGCTGCCGGCCCGTCTGGCGGACCAGGTTGACCGCCATGTTGTACGACGGGCGAAAGCTGGACCGCAGCGGATAGGTGCGGGTGGACGCGAGCCCGGCAACCGCCTTGGCGTCGAGGCCGGCTTGCCACAGCACGACGCCGTGGCCCTCCACATCGATGCCTCGACGCCCGGCGCGGCCGGTGAGCTGGGTGTACTCACCGGGGGTGATGTCGGCGTGGGTCTCACCGTTCCACTTCGACAGCTTTTCGATCACGACCGACCGGGCCGGCATGTTGATGCCCAGGGCAAGCGTCTCGGTGGCGAAGACCACCCGCACCAGCCCCCGCATGAACAGCTCCTCCACGATCTCCTTGAACGTCGGGAGCATCCCGGCATGGTGAGCGGCGACCCCGCGGGCGAGCCCCTCGACGAAGTCGTGGTAGCCGAGCACGTGCAGGTCCTCGTCGGGCAGCTGCGAGCAGCGCTCCTCGACGAGCGCGCGGATGGCAGCCTGCTCGTCGCGGGTGGTGAGTCGCAAGTTGGCTGCCAGCACCTGCTCGACCGCGCTGGCACAGCCGGCCCGGCTGAAGACGAAGACGATCGCCGGCAGCAGCGCAGCCGCATCGAGCCGTTCGACGACCTCGACCCGCGACGGAGTCCAGTGCCGGTGGCCACTGCGCACGGGCCCGGGTGGACGGCCGCGTCCACCGCGCGCCCCCGGTCGGCGGTGACCGCGTGCTCGGCGCTGCACCCGCTCGCTGCGCCAGTCGTCGCGGGCGATCTGCTCGAGCTCGCGGTTGACCCGGGCACCGCCGTCGTCCTCGAACAGGTCCAGCAGCCGCCGGCCCACCATGACGTGCTGGAACAGCGGCACCGGTCGTCGCTCCTCCACCACGGTGTGGGTGTCGCCGCGTACGGTCGAGAGCCAGTCACCGAACTCCTCGGCGTTGGACACCGTCGCCGACAGCGACACCAGCGAGACGCTGTCGGCGAGGTGGATGATGACTTCCTCCCAGACCGCGCCCCGGAAGCGGTCGGCGAGGTAGTGCACCTCGTCCATCACGACGTAGCCGAGCCCGTCCAGCGTCGGCGACCCCGCATACAGCATGTTGCGCAGCACCTCGGTGGTCATCACGACCACCGAGGCCGCGCCGTTGATGGTGTTGTCGCCGGTGAGCAGCCCGACGTTGTCGGCTCCGTACCGCTCCACCAGCTCGGCGTACTTCTGGTTCGACAACGCCTTGATCGGAGCGGTGTAGAAGCATTTGGCGCCGCGGCGCAGCGCCAGGTGGACCGCGAACTCCCCGACCAGTGTTTTGCCCGAGCCGGTCGGCGCAGCCACCAGCACGCCGTGCCCGTCTTCGAGGGCACGGCAGGCCTCGACCTGGAACGGGTCGAAGGTGAAGTCGTAGAGGCCACGGAACTCAGCAAGCGACGGATGCTGCTGGTCGGACCTGAACCGGGCGTACCGTCCGGCCGGTAAGGTCATAGCGCCAGCCTACGGGTGGGACTCCAGCTCAGCGCGCGGTCACGCCGACGTGCGTGCTCACAGCTGGAGGGCGACGGTGAAGCAGGCCGGCTGGGCCCCGACCGTCCGGGCGAAGCGCCTGATCACCTCGTACAGCGTGGCCACCTCGAGCGATGTCCCGGGGATCGCCAGCACGAACCGGTCACCCTCGCTCAGCAGCAGCACCTGACCGTGCACCCAGGCCTGGTGGATGTCGTGGCGCAGCTGCTCGCCGACGACAGCGGCTGGGTAGGCGACGTCGGCGGCGAGCACGGACAGCTCCAGCTTCTCCGCACCCACGAGGACTCCGTCGACTCTGGCGCGACCCACCGACTCGCTGGTGGTCCAGGTGCACTCACCCGCACCGATCCATTCCGGCAGGTCGAAGGGGTCGGCGCGGCGCAGGGCGGAGTCAGGCATGGTCGTTCCGGTCGACAGGAGTGTCGTCCGGGTCGTCGTCCGGGTCGTCGTCCCAGTCGTCGTCCTCGTGATCGCCGGCGTCGTCGCCGTCTCGGACCGTCAACGGGGATGCTTCGTCGTCGTCGTAGCCGTCGTAGCTGTGCTCTCGGCGGGCTCGGCGGCGGTCGACCAAGCGCGCAATGACCTCTGAGATGAGGAACAACCCCGCCAGCGGGAGGGCGAGGAACAGCATGCTGATGGGGTCGGTCGAGGGGGTGGCCACGGCCGCGAACACGAAGACACCCACGATGATCCATGACCGGTGCTCCCCGAGGGCGCGTCCGCTCACGACACCGGCCAGGTTCAACAGCACGATGAACAGCGGGATCTCGAACGACACGCCAAAGACCAGCAGCATCCGCAGGATGAAGTTCAGATAGCGGTCGACCTCGACCAGGTTGGCGACATCGACCGGAGTGAAGTCCAGCAGGATGCCGATGCCCTTGGGCAGCACGAAGTAGCCGAGCGCGACGCCACCCATGAACAGCGGGCCGGCGATGAAGGCGAACAGCGTCGACCAGCGCCGCTCGTTGTGGTGGAGTCCGGGCAGGATGAACGCCCAGATCTGCCACAGCCAGATCGGGCTGGACAGCACCAGGCCCGACACCAGGGCGATCTTGAGCCGCAGGATCAACGGGCCGGCCACGTCGTTGATGGTGAGCTCGGCCTGGATGTCCCGCTCCTCGGCCAGCCGCCGCACCTGGCTGAAGAACGGCTCGGACAGCAGCGCGAACAACTCGTCGTAGAAGAAGGCCGAGATGATCGCGACGAGGACGATGGCCAGGACGGCCTTGAACAGCCGGCTGCGCAGCTCGTAAAGGTGCTCGACGAGCGTCATCGACCCGTCAGGCTGGGATCCGCCGCGCCCGGGCGCGCCAGACGACCGGCGCAATGTATAGGCCACGGCGGGTGCGGCTCAGTACTGCTGGTCGCGCGGGACGCCGTCCTGCGGCTGCTGGGAGGTGGGCACCGGGGGCGAGACCTGCTGGGTGGTCTGCGTGCTCGGCGGCAGCGGCCGTCCGTGCGGGTCGGTGTCGGCCTTGTCTTCGTCGGACATCAGGCCCTTGGTCTCGGACTTGAAGATCCGCAGCGCTCGGCCCGATCCCCGAGCCAGGTCAGGAAGCTTCTTGGCACCGAAGAGCAAGATGAGCACCGCAGCGATGATGAGGATCTCGGTGGTACCAAGACTGCCCATGACTGTCTCCTTCGTAGCGGTTGCACGTCCATCCTACGGGTGATTCGCACCTGGACGCGGTTCAGATTGTGCACAGGACACAAACACTCGTTCACGCTGCGTTGCGCGTGCCTGCATGTCACGGTACTGCGTAGGCGTCCAGGGCGGCGCGCGCCGTGGCGGTGACGCGCTCGGCGAGCTCGGCCGGTTCCACCACCCGCACGCCGCCCGATGCCCGCAACACCAGGCTTTCGAGCCAGGCCGGGTCGCCGACTCGCATCCGCACGCGCAGGCCGCCGTCGCCGGTCTCGGTCTGCGACTCGACCGGGTGGTACTCGGCGACCCAGCGCGCCGACACAGCCAGGTCGAGGATGGCGACCAGGGCGTCCTCGCCGGGCTGGAACAGACCGGCGGACAGGTCGCGTGGCCGTGCGTCGGCCGGTGGCGAGGCTGCCTCGTCGAGCACGCTCAGACCTACGATTCGATCGAGACGGAAGAGCCGGACCCCCTCGGCTCGGTGGCACCACCCCTCGAGGTAGGCGTGCCCCTCGGCGTTGAGCAGCCGCAGCGGGTCGACGTCGCGGGCGGTGGTCTCGTCGCGGGACGGCACCAGGTAGTCGAGATGCACCCGACGTCCCTGCGCCAGCGCCTGCTGCACGGCCGGGCCGACGTCGGGATCCACCGGCCTCGACACGATATGGACCTGCTGGGCCGCCGCGGCTCCGTCGGCGGCCGCGGACTCGAGCTTGGCCAGCGCCCCGTCGATGGCGTCCGCAGTGCCGGCGACCGCCGTCTCGCGCAGGGTGCGCAGTGCCACGATCAGTGCCAGCGCCTCGTGCACCGTGAGCCTGAGCGGCCGGGCGAGGTAGTCGGCGTTGTCGAGGCGGACCACCCCCTCGCTCTCCAGGGCGTCCATGTCGACGTCGATCATCTCGCCGGTGACGGCCTCGGGGAGCCCGCAGAACCAGAGCACGTTGAGGTCGCGCACGATGGTCGTCGGAGCTACGCCGAAGTCCCTGGCCACCTGGTCGACGGGCACCCCGGCCCGGTTCTTCAGGTACGGCACGAGGGCCAGCATCCGCTGTACCTGCTCGGCTGCCCGGTCGCTCATCAGGCCACCTCCTCCGTACCGGTCAGCCGCCGCAGCCGGCGCACCACCGCCGCGCGCAGCTGCGCCGGCGCGACCAGCACCACCGCTGGGCCGAGCACCACGACCTCCTCGGCCAGGCTGACCGGGTCGGTCAGCGCCAGCTCGACCACGTCCCAGCCACCGCCGTCGTCGCGCACGCTGACGGCACGTCTGCGCAGCGCCTGCCCGTGGCCGGCGAGCAGCCGCACGGTGGCAGTCCCGTCGCCCGGTCGCGGCTCGAGCTGTCGGGCCAGGGCGCGCAGGTCGGTGCCGGGCGGCACCTCGAAGGCACTGGCGGAACCGATCGCCCGGACCGGTCCGGTGACCCTCGACAGCCGGAACATGCGGACGCTGTCGCGGTCCAGGTCGTGTCCGATGACGTACCAGCGCCCGTGCCACGACAACACGCCCCAGGGCTCGATCGTCCGGTCGGTCGGCTGCTGCCCGGGGCGCCGGTAGGGGAAGCCGACACGCCGGTGCGCCACGACCGCGTCCCACAGCGGCTCGAAGGCGGGTTCGCCGGCGGCCAGTAGCGGCTCGACCAAGGTCAGGGCAGTGGTGTCGACGGCCACGCCGGCGGCCTTGAGCTTGAGCACCGCAGTAGAGGTCTGACGCGCCAACCGGGCGTGCTGCCATACCCGGGCGGCCAGTCCGACCGCGGCAGCCTCATCGGGTTCCAGGTCGATGCGCGGCAGCTCGAAGGCATCGCGACGGATGCGGTAGCCCGGCTCGTCGTCGAACATCTTGTCGTTGCTGCCGAGGTCGATCGGGATACCGATCTCGCGCAACTCTTCCTTGTCACGCTCGAACATCTTCTCGAACGCCTCATCGCTCTGGTCACGGTAGCCGTCGACGACCCTACGGATCCGGTCCTTCCCGACATACCCCCTGCTGACGAGCAGGGTGATGACCAGGTTCATCAGTCGCTCGGACTTGCGCGCGGTCACGTCGCGCGACGCTACCCGACCACCGTGGCAATCCCGCCCCACCCGGCGGTCATCCGCGGGTTTCGTACCTGCTGATGTGCCCGGATTGCCAGCCGGGGTCGGTTAGTTGGCGCCGAGGATGTCGACGACGAACATGAGGTCGGAGTCCGGCGGGATGGTCGGCGGACTGCCCTGCGGGCCGTAGGCAAGGTCACTGGGGATCGCCAAGACCACCCGGCTTCCCACGGTCTGCCCCTCGAGGCCCTCGTCCCAGCCGGGGATGACCCCGCCCACGCCCAGCTGGAAGTCGAGCGGCTGCCCGCGTTCCCAGGACTGGTCGAAGATCTCACCGTCTGGGTACAGCTGCCCGAGGTAGTGCACCGTGACCGTCTGGCCGGCACTGACCTTCGGGCCGTCGCCGACGATGATGGGCTCGGCGACCAGCGTGTCGACCCGCTTGGGCTCCGTGCCGTCGGCAACGAACGTCTGCGGCACCCCCTTGCCGTCGACCTCGACGCTGGGCAGGTCGTCGGGAGCAGTCTGCTCCTTGCCCTCGGCCATCGCCAGCGGGTCGGCGGCGGGCTCGGGTGCCGGTTCGGGCGCCGGCTGACGGTCCAGCAGGTCCGCGACGAAGACCAGCGACGAGTCGGGCTCGACGCCCAGGTCAGGGTTGCCCTGCGAGCCGAAGGCATCCTCGGCGGGGATGCCGATCACCAGCCGGCTGCCGACGCTCCGCCCCACTATGCCGGCGTACAGACCGGGAAGCAGCCGGTCCGCCGCCAGCTCCAGCGGCACCGGCTGCCCGGTCTGCCAGGAGCTTTCGAGGGTCTTGCCACTGGCGCCGTCGACAACGACGTACTGCGTCGTCACCTGATCCCCCTCGCCGACCGCTTCGCCGTCGCCCTCAGCCACCACCTGCACGGTGGTCGTGTCGATCGTGAACGGGGCGTCGACGGAGACCTTGGGCTCGCTGTCCGGTTCGCCCGTGACGGTCACCCCGGCAAGCTCACCGGTGGGCGCGGCGGCCGGGTCGCCGTCCCCCGCGGCGGTGCCCTCGGTCGTCGGCTCGGAGGCCGTGGTCTCGTCGGACGCGCTGGGCGTGTCGGAGCCTCCACAGGCGGCGGGGACCAGCAGCAGGGGGACGACGAGCAGGGTGAGTCGGCGGCGCACGGCGGCGTCCTTCGCAGTCGGGGGTGGGTGGTGTAGCCGGCGTCGCTGCAGCGCGGAGCGCAGAGCAGCAGCAGCACTTTCGGCCGCCGTCAGCCTAACCGCGCTACCTGAGAGCGTCTCTCAGGCGCCGAGGTCACATCGACTCGATCAGGCGGTGCACCCGCTCGTCGTGCGAGCGGAACGGGTCCTTGCACAACACGGTGCGCTGGGCTTGGTCGTTGAGCTTGAGATGCACCCAGTCGACGGTGAAGTCGCGCCGCCGCTCCTGGGCCCGGCGGATGAAGTCGCCGCGCAGCCGCGCCCGAGTGGTCTGCGGCGGCACCGACTTGGCGCGGAAGATCGCCGGGTCCGACGCGGTGCGCGCGACCGAGCCGCGCTTCTCCAGCAAGTAGTAGAGCCCTCGGTCACGATTGATGTCGTGATACGCCAGGTCCAGCTGTGCCACCCGCGGGTCTCCCCACATCAGCCCGTGCTTGGCGCGATACCGCTCGATCAGCGTGTACTTGGTGACCCAGTCGATCTCGCGCTCGACCAGCGACAGGTCGCCGGACTCGACGGCCTTGAGGCCCCGCTCCCACAGATCGAGGGTGGCTTCGATGGTCGGCGTGTGGATACCGCGACGGTCCACGAAGTCGCGGGCCCGGCCGAGGTACTCCGCCTGGATCTCCAGCGCGCTGGCCTCCCGGCCGTTGACCAGCCGTACGCGGCGGCGCCCGGTCATGTCGTGGGAGATCTCGCGGATCGCCCGGATCGGGTTCTCCAGGGTGAGGTCGCGCATGACCACACCCTCCTCGATCATCCGCAGGACCAGGTCGGTGCTGGCCAGCTTGAGCAGCGTCGTGGTCTCGCTCATGTTGGAGTCCCCGACGATGACGTGCAGTCGGCGGTACTTCTCGGCGTCGGCGTGCGGCTCGTCACGGGTATTGATGATCGGACGGGACCTGGTCGTGGCGCTGGAGACGCCCTCCCAGATGTGTTCGGCCCGTTGGCTCACGGCGAACACGGTGCCGCGGGGCGTCTGCAGGACCTTGCCGGCCCCGACGACGATCTGGCGGCTCACGAGGAAGGGGATCAGCACGTCGGCCAACCGGCTGAACTCACCCTGGCGGGTCACCAGGTAGTTCTCGTGACAGCCGTAGGAGTTGCCGGCCGAGTCGGTGTTGTTCTTGAACAGATAGACGTCGCCGACGATGCCGTCGTCGCGCAGCCGCCGTTCGGCGTCGACGACGAGCCCTTCCAGGATTCGCTCGCCGGCCTTGTCGTGGGTCACCAGCTCGCCGATGTCGTCACATTCGGGTGTGGCGTACTCGGGATGACTGCCCACGTCGAGGTACAACCGCGCCCCGTTGCGCAGGAACACGTTGCTGCTGCGACCCCAGGACACGACCCTCCGGAACAGGTACCGGGCGACCTCGTCCGGCGACAGCCGGCGCTGCCCGCGGAAGGTGCAGGTCACGCCGTACTCGTTCTCGATGCCGTAGATCCGGCGGTCCACGACCGACAGCCTATGTCGTGTCGTCGACGGGTTTGCGCCACTCGGCAGGTTTGCGAGCGCCCTGGTCAGGCCTCGGTGGCGAGGGCCTCGGCGACCGTCGGGTCGCTGAGCCGGACGAACTTGCGCTGCTGGCCGCGGGTGCGGTCGAGGACAGCAGCCTCCACCTGGTCTGCCGGGATGTCGCGGGCGGTGTCGCCGTCGTGGGCGAGCGCCTGCACCGCCACCCGGACCGCCGCGGCTCGGCCGAGCCCGTCACTGTAGTGCTCCTCGAGGTAGCCCGCCGCCTGCTCCGCGGACCCGCCCATGACCGCGAACCGCTGCTCGTCGGCGACCGAGCCGTCGTACGTCAGCCGGTAGATCTGGTCGTCCGTCGCCTCGTCGCCGACCTCGGCGACGAAGATCTCCACCTCGTACGGCTTCTCGCCGCCCGAGGAGAAGATGGTGCCCAGGGTCTGTGCATAGGCGTTGGCGAGACCGCGGCCGGTGACGTCGCGCCGGTCGTAGGAGTAGCCGCGCAGGTCGGCGAGGCGGACCCCGGCGATGCGCAGGTTCTCGAACTCGTTGTAGCGGCCGACCGCGGCGAACGCGACCCGGTCGTAGATCTCGCTGATCTTGTGCAGCGCATGGGACGGGTTCTCGGCGACGAAGCAGATGCCGTCGGCGTACTGAATTACGACGACGCTGCGGCCGCGGGCGATGCCCTTGCGGGCGAAGTCGGCCCGGTCCTTCATCAGCTGCTCGGGCGAGACATAGAACGGTGTCGTCACTGCGGGCCTCTCAGGTCAGCGGTGCGGCCGGGCCGTCGGGCCGTTGCATCCGGGCCGCCACCACCTCGTCGGCGAGCGCGGCCACGTCGTCGTCGGGCATCCGCCGATAGCCCTCGGCGGTCACCACCGCGACGATCGGGAAGATCCGGCGGGCCAGGTCGGGGCCGCCGGTGGCGGAGTCGTCGTCTGCCGCGTCGTAGAGCGCCTGCACGGTAGCGGTCACGCACTCCGACTCCTGCAGCCCCTGGCGAAAGAGCTTCTTCAGCGAGCCGCGCGCGAACAGCGAGCCGGAGCCGACCGCGTGGAAGGCGGTTTCCTCGTACCGGCCGCCGGTGACGTCGTACTCGAAGATCCGGCCGTAGCCTCGGCGCAGGTCGAAGCCGGCGAACAGCGGCAAGACCGCGAGGCCCTGCATGGCCATCGCGAGGTTGGCCCGGAGCAGTCCGGACAGCCGGTTGGCCTTGCCGTCGAGTGACAGTGGAGTGCCCTCGATCTTCTCGTAGTGCTCGAGCTCGGTCTGGAACAGTCGCACCAGCTCGACCGCGAACCCGGCGCTACCGGCGATGCCGACGCACGAGAACTCGTCAGCGGGGAACACCTTCTCGATGTCCCGCTGGGCGATGATGTTGCCCATGGTGGCGCGCCGGTCGCCGGCCATGACGACGCCCTGGTCGAACGTGGCGGCGACGATGGTCGTGCCATGCGGCACCTCGATGCCGACCGACGCGGCCGTTGTCGCCGTACGCCGGTCCGGCAGCAGCTCGGGCGCCTGGCCGGCGAGGAAGTCGGCGAACGACGCCGAGCCGGGAGCGACGTAGGCGCCCGGAAGCCGGGGGCCGAGTGGGTGCTGGGTCACTGGCCGCCCTTCTGGACGAACGAGCGGACGAAGTCCTCGGCGTTCTCCTCGAGCACCTCGTCGATCTCGTCGAGGATCGCGTCCACGTCCTCATCGAGCCGCTCCTTGCGCTCGGCCACGTCCTCGCTCGGCGCGAGCTGCTCTTCATCGCTCCGCTCGCTCTTCTTGGAGGTGCGCCGCTCCTGGCCACCCTCACGTGCCATCGCTCATCATCCTCTCGGCTCGCCGCACCGTGACCCTATCCGCGTTTCGGTACACGTCAGGGACCGGTGAGCGCCGCGAACAGCTCCTCGGCCGAGTCGCAGCGGTCCAGCAGGGCGCCAACGTGCTCCCGGGTGCCCCGCAGCGGCTCCAGCGTGGGGATCCGCTGCAGCGACTCCCGCCCAGGCAGGTCGAAGATCACCGAGTCCCACGACGCCGCCGCGACCTGTTCCGGGTACTGGGCCAGGCAGCGGCCGCGGAAGTACGCGCGGGTGTCGGCCGGCGGATCGGTCACCGCGGCCGCGACGTCCGCGTCGTCGACCAGCCGGCGCATCCTGCCCAGCCGGACCAGCCGGTGGTAGAGCCCGCGCTCCTCGCGGACGTCGGCGTACTGCAGGTCGACGAGCTGCAGCTTGGGGTGGTCCCAGGCGAGCCCATCGCGGTCGCGGTAGGACTCGAGCAGGGACAGCTTTGCCACCCAGTCGAGCTCCTGGCGGCAGCTCATCGGGTCGGCCTCGAGCCGGTCGAGCACCGAGCCCCAACGGTCGAGGACGTCGGTCGTCTCGGGGTCGACGTCCGAGCCCATCGTGTGCTCGATGTGCTTGCGGGCGTGCTCGAGGTACTCCCACTGCACTTGGACGGGGGTCATCCTTCGGCCGTCCTTGAGCGTGAGCAGGTGGCGCAGCGTCGCGTCGTACGACACCTCGCGCAGCTCGCGGACGGGCCGCTCCAGCGCGAGCTCGGGCAGGGTCGCCCGGTCCTCGATCATGCCGAGCACCAGCGACGTGGTCCCGAGCTTGAGGAAGGTGGAGACCTCGGACAGGTTCGCGTCGCCGATGATGACGTGCAGCCGGCGGTACTTGTTGGGGTCGGCGTGCGGCTCGTCGCGGGTGTTGACCAGCGGACGCTTGAGTGTCGTTTCGAGGCCGACCTCGACCTCGAAGTAGTCGGCCCGCTGACTGATCTGGAAGCCGGCCTCGCTGCCGTCCTGCCGGCGTCCCACCCGGCCTGCGCCGCACACCGCCTGGCGGGTCACGAAGAAGGGGATCAGGTGCTGGACGATCTCGCCGAACGGCGTCGACCGGTCCATCAGGTAGTTCTCGTGCGCCCCGTACGACGCGCCCTTGTTGTCGACGTTGTTCTTGTAGAGCAGGATCGCTGGGCTCTGCGGGAGCTCGGAGGCGAGTGCCGCCGCCCGCCGCATCACCTGCTCGCCGGCCTTGTCCCACAGCACCGCGTCCAGCGGGCCGGTGCACTCGGGGGTGGAGTACTCGGGGTGGGCGTGGTCGACGTAGAGGCGGGCGCCGTTGGTGAGGATCACATTGGCGAGGCCGAGGTCCTCGTCGGTGAGCAAGCTGGAGTCGGCAACGTCCCGGTTGAGCTCGAACCCGCGGGCGTCCCGCAGCGGGCTCTCCTCCTCGAAGTCCCAGCGGGCCCGGCGCGCGCGCAGGTCGGCGTTGGCCCAGGCGTTGACAACCTGGGTGGAGGCGAGCATCGGGTTCGCGGTCGGCTGCCCCTGCACCGAGATGCCGTACTCCACCTCGGTGCCCATCACCCGGCGCACGCTCATGCCCCTCAGCCTAGGCGGCGAGCGCTCGCCGCCCGCCCCGCACGCGGCGACTTGTCAGCCTGTGGACAAGCAGGCGCCCAGGTCAGCGGCCTGTGGACCAGCCGATCCGGCTGACAAGTCCGACAGGTCAGGGCAGCGGCTTGCCGAGGTGGACGGACAGGTCACTCCAGCGGTAGTGACCGTACGGCGCGATGTCGGCATAGCCGGCGGAGCGGTACAGCGCCAGCGCCTCGGGTTGGTTGCGGCCCGCTTCGAGCACCATGAAGTCGCAGCCGGCGGCTGAGGAAGTCCGTTCGATCTCCACGAGCAGCGCACGGGCCAGGCCGCGCCCACGGGCCCACGGTGCCACGTACATCCGCTTGAGCTCGGCCGGCAGCTTTCCCGGCACTGGACCATCGCGCTCCTCGTCGTGGCGGCGCCACCCACCCATGGCTGCGGGTCTGTCCTCGGCGTACCCGACGAAAAACAGGCCGTCGGGTGGAACGAACATCGTCTCGTGGAGCGGTGTCGTGTCTTCCCCACCGTAGCGCCGCACGTACTCCGCCTGTACTTCGCTAATTAGCGCAAGCACGTCAGGGTGGTCGTACGGCACCGACCGGAAGTCGGCGCCCACCTACAGGTACTGGCCGGTGTTGGCGACGGTGTCGATCGAGCGGCCGGGCTCGCTGCCTTCCTTGCCCGAGATGAGCGTGCGGATGAACACGATGCGCTCACCCTTCTTTCCGGAGATCCGCGCCCAGTCGTCGGGGTTGGTTGTGTTGGGCAGGTCCTCGTTCTCCTTGAACTCGTCGATGCACGCCTGCAGCAGGTGCTGCACCCGCAGCCCCTTCTGGCCGGTCTCGATCACCTGCTTGATCGCCATCTTCTTCGCCCGGTCGACGATGTTCTCGATCATGGCGCCGGAGTTGAAGTCCTTGAAGTACAGGACCTCCTTGTCCCCGTTGGCGTAGGTGACCTCGAGGAACCGGTTCTCCTCCGACTCGGTGTACATCCGCTCGACGGTCCGCTGGATCATCCCGCCGACGCACTCCC
>JACCVL010000072.1 GCA_013698185.1 Nocardioidaceae bacterium | reverse complement strand
ACATCGTCCTGCGTCGAGCTGTGGCCGAGGCTGAACCGCAGCGAGCCTCGAGCGGCAGCGTCGTCGGCGCCCATGGCGAGCAGCACGTGGCTCGGCTGCGGGACACCGGCGGTGCACGCCGACCCGGTCGAGCACTCCACCCCCTGGGCGTCCAGCAGCATCAGCAGCGCGTCCCCGTCGCAGCCGGGGAAGGTCAGGTGCGCGATGCCCGGTGCGCGGGCGTCCTCGCCGGCGTCGCTCGGTGGCCCGTTGAGGACTACGTCGGGCACGGCCGCACGGACGCCGGCGACGAGACTGTCGCGCAGCCGGCGCAGCTGGGGTGCTTGGGACTCACGGCGCTGCACGGCCTGCTCGACGGCGACCGCGAGGGCGCGGATGCCGGCAACGTCGGCGGTGCCGGAGCGTACGTCGCGCTCCTGCCCACCGCCGTGCAGCAGCGGCACGAGGGCGAGCTCGCGGCGTACGAGCAGCGCGCCGACGCCCTGCGGGCCGCCGACCTTGTGCCCACTGATGCTCAGCGCGTCGACCTCCAAGGCTGTGAGGTCGACGGCCAGGTGCCCGACGGCCTGGACGGCGTCGGTGTGCACGGGGACGCCGTGGGCGTGGGCCAGCGCCGTGGCCTCGGCCACCGGCTGCACCGTGCCGACCTCGTTGTTGACCCACATGCACGAGAGCAGGGCGACCGAGGACGGGTCGCGCTCCAGGGCGGTGGCAAGCGCGTCCAGGCGCAGCGCCCCGGTGCCGTCCACGGGCAGCAGCTCGACCTCGGCCCCTTCGCGCTCGGCCAGCCACTCGACGGGGTCGAGCACGGCATGGTGCTCGACGGCCGTGGTCAGCACCCGGCGCCGGCCCCCGCGTGCCCAATACAGTCCCTTGACGGCGAGGTTGTCCGCCTCGGTGCCTCCCGCGGTGAACACCACCTCACTGGGACGGGCACCGAGCGCAGCCGCAACCCGCTCGCGAGCCTCCTCGACCAGCCGTCGAGCGCGGCGGCCCGAGGCATGCAGCGACGACGCATTGCCGACGTCACCGAGCCGGGACCGCATCTCGTCGACGGCAGCGGCGACCATCGGGGTGGTCGCCGCGTGGTCGAGGTAGTGGGTGCGCCCCGGGCTGAGTGCGGACATCGCGGCCAATGCTACGGGCGCGCGGTGGTCGCGCGTGCTGGCTGGCAGCGCTGAGGAGGTTGGTCGATGTCGGCCGGGACGATCACGACGAAGTTCTGACGCCCGACTAACTAGCCTGGGTCAGGTCATGAGTTGTCAAGAAGGATGACCATCATCCTGGAGGAGTGCGGCATGCGACGACTGCTGAGCGTGGGTGTGCGGATCCTCATCCTCGCCTTAGCGGTATGGGGATTGATCGCTCTCGTCTGGCCAGTGGTGTCGACCACGGTCCAGTGGCGTCCCGTGTGGTCGATAAGAGACGACTACCTGATGGGACGCCAGCTCGCCGAGGCACAGCCCGGCGGTATGCGAGTTGGCTACTGCGACGCCTTGGCGGAGGCGAAGTACGGCAAGTCGATCACCACCTCCGAGCCCGGGTCCGGGCCCGCGATGGATCAGACAGCGTTCCAGGTCGGTTGTGACGACGTCGTGAACGGGCACAGCAACCGTGTCAACACCCTCGGATTCATCATTGGGGGCGAGTGAGCACCGCAGTCACGTACGCCGGGTTGGCCCCGTCCGTCTGATCTGGCCCCATCGTCACGGTGCGATGTGCCCCACCTCCAGGCAGCTGACCTCAGCCCTTGCGGCGCGATGGAGGGCGCCCGGTGGTCGCGCGTGATCGTTCGCCTCATCGGCACCCAGCACCCGGCTAGGTCAGGGTGGTTCGCTGGCCCAGCCGAGTGCTGGTGGGGGGTAAGAGTGGTAGTGGTGGCCGGTGGGGGTGGTCCAGATGGTGTGGTCGGCGGTGCCGTGGAGGTGCCAGCGGGGGAGGTCGCGGAGGTGGTGGCAGCGGGTGGACAGGCCTTGGCCGTTGTTGGCGGTGGTGCGGCCGCCGGTGTGGTGGGGGGTGATGTGGTCGGCGTCGGTGATCTTGGTGGTGCAGGTGGGCATGCGGCAGTGGCCGTCGCGGGCGAGTAGGTAGCCGCGCAGGGTGCCGGTGTAGGTGCGGCGGTCGGTGGCGGTGGTGGTGGGCGGCGTCCAGTCGATGGGGCGCCGCAGCCAGTCGGTGATGGGGCTGGGGGTGGTGCCGGTGCGGGTGGTGCGGTCGATGGTCAGGGCGTGGCCGGTGTCGTCGACCACGAGGCGGCGCCAGCGGGCGGTGGCGTTGTGGGCGATGGTGCGGGCGGTGTCGGCGGTGAGGGGGCCGTGGCCGGCCAGCTGGGCGGGGTGGTCGTCGTGGCCGGTGAGGGTGGTGGCCTTGATGACGATGTGGATGTGTGCTGCTGGTGGTGGGGGGCCGGTGGCGGCGGTGATGCCGGTGAGGCGTTCGACCAGGGTGTCGGCCATCAGCTGGGTGATGGTGCGGTCGTCGCCGTCGGCGCGTCGGCCGCGGGCGTGGTGGTCCAGGGCGTGCCAGCAGGCGGCGGCCTGGGCGGCGGGCAGCCGGGCGACCAGCTCGGCGGCGCCGTCGGCGGCACCGTCGGGGCCGGTGACGATG
>JACCVL010000065.1 GCA_013698185.1 Nocardioidaceae bacterium | reverse complement strand
AGCGGGGCCCGACCGCGGCGGCTCGGCTAACGCCCGCGGCCCCGGCCCCACCGGCGCAGGCGTTGGTCGGCAGCGATCTGGCGGACCACGTTGCGGCCGGGGATGCCGGTGACGCCACCCCCGCCGTGCGTGGACGAACCGGCCTGGTAGAGCCCGGCAACAGGCGTGCGCAGATCCGCGAACCCCGCCGCCGGCCGAGCGTGGAACAGCTGCCCCGGCGTCAGCTCCCCGTGGAAGATGTTGCCGCCCACCAGGCCGTACTCCTGCTCCATCTCATGCGGACCGATGACGATCTTGTCGACGATGGAGTCGGTGAACCCTGGTGCGACCTGCTCCATCCGCGCCAGCACCCGGTCGGCGTACGCGGCGAGCGCGGCAGCGTCGGGTGAGGTGCTCCAGCCGTGCGGGACCCACTGGGTGAACATGCTCATCACGTGGTGGCCGGGCGGGGCCAACGAGTCGTCGAACACCGACGGGATGCAGATGTCCGCGAAGGGATGCCCGGCGGGCCGCCCGGCGACGGCATCCTGGAAGGCTCCCTCGACGTCGTCCAGGCTGTCAGCGAGCACGATCGTGCCGCCGTGCACCTGCGGGTCGAACTGCGGGTGGCTGGCGAAGGTCGGCAGCCGGTCCAGAGCCAGGTTGATCTTCACGGTGCCGCTCCGGGTCTTCCACGTCTCGATGTCATCGATAAAGTCCGCGGGCAGCTGGCTGCGTTCGAGCAGGCGCAGGAACGAGATCTGCGGATGCGCCGTCGTCACCACGATCGAGGCGTGGATCTCCTCCCCGCTGTGCAGGCGCACCCCGGTGGTGACGGGGCCGGATGCACCCGGCTGGGTGCAGATCTGAGCGACCGGGGCGGCGGTGCGTACCTCGGCGCCGAACGAACGCGCCGCGGCGGCCAGGGCCTGGGTGAGCCCGCCCATGCCCCCGCGGGGGAACCCCCACGCCCCGACCTGACCGTCGCCGAGATCGCCGATGTGGTGGTGAGCCATCACGTAGGCCGTGCCCGCCGACCGCGGACCGGCCCAGGTGCCGATCACCCCCGAGACCGCCAGCGCACCGCGCACGGCGTCGGACTCGAAGCGGTCCTCGACGAGGTCGGCGATGCTGGCGGTGAGCAGCCGGGTGAGGTCGACCGCAGCACGCTCGTCCACGCCGCGCAGCGATGCCAACAGCCTCGCCTGCCTGATCAGGTCAGCCGGCCGCCGCGAGCCGAGGCGTGGCGGCACCTGGCTCAGCAACGGTCCGAGGATGCCACCCAACCGGTCCAGCCATTCCTGCCAGCTGTCGTAGGCGTCGGCGTCGCGGGCCGAGAACGCCGCGATCTGCGACCGGCGAGCCACCGGGTCCTTGGGCAGCTGCAGGAAGCGGCCGTCTCGGCGTGGGGCGAAGTAGGGACCCTGGGGGTAGACGTGATAGCCGTGCTCGGTCAGCCGCAGCTCGCGGACCAGCGTCGGTGGCAGCAGGGAGACCACGTAGCTGAGCATCGTGACGGTGTAGTCGGGGCCGAACGGCTGTTCGCTCACCGCCGCGCCGCCCACGACGTCGCGGGCCTCGAGCACGAGCGTCGACATCTTGTCGCGGGCGAGGTACGCCCCCGCGACCAGGCCGTTGTGGCCCCCGCCGATCACCACCGCGTCGTACACGGCGTCCAGTGTCCTCCTCCGGCCAGAATCCGCGGATCGCCCGCCCTCCACCGGCTGAGCCGCCGAGTGGTGCCACCCCGGGCTGTTCATCGCTCGACAACCCCAGCTTGGCACCACTCGATGCGGATAAGCCGGCCAGAAAGGGTCAGGCCTGGCTGGAGGAGGCCCACAGATTGATGTCGGACTCCACGGCGTGCCGGTCGATCTCGCTGAGCTCGTCGGCGGTGAAGTCCAGCCGGTCCAGCGCCGCGACGTTCTGCTCGAGCTGGCGGGGGCTGCTGGCCCCGATCAGCACCGTGGTGACCCGCTCGTCGCGCAGCGCCCACGCCAGCGCCAGCTGCGCCAGCGACTGCCCGCGTGAAGCCGCGACGTCGTTGAGCGCGTGCACGTGGTCGAGGTTCTCCTTCGACAGCATCCCGGCAGCCAGTGACTTCTCCTGCGCGGCCCGCGAGTCGTCGGGCACCCCGTCGAGATAGCGATCGGTCAGCAGGCCCTGTGCCAGCGGGGAGAAGGCGATGCACCCCACCCCCTCGTCGGCCAGCACGTCGAGCAGGCCGTCGTCCTCGATCCAGCGGTTGAGCATCGAGTAAGACGGCTGGTGGATCAGCAGCGGCGTCCCGAGCTCGCGCAGGATCGCGGCTGCCTCGCGGGTGCGCTGCGATCCGTACGAGGAGATGCCGACATAGCGCGCCTTGCCCTGGCGCACCGCGGTGTCCAGCGCCCCCATCGTCTCCTCCAGCGGGGTGTCGGGGTCGACGCGGTGGCTGTAGAAGATGTCGACGTGGTCCAGACCCATCCGGGTGAGTGACTGGTCGAGGCTGTCGAGCAGGTACTTGCGCGACCCGTGGTCGCCGTACGGCCCGGGCCACATGTCGTAGCCGGCCTTGGTCGAGATGACCAGCTCGTGCCGCAGCCGGGAGAAGTCCTCGCGGAACAGCCGGCCGAAGTTGGTCTCGGCGGCGCCGTACGGCGGGCCGTAGTTGTTGGCCAGGTCGAAGTGCGTCACGCCGAGGTCGAAAGCTCGGCGCAGGGTGGCCCGCTGGGTGGCGAGCGGCTTGTCGTCCCCGAAGTTGTGCCACAGCCCGAGCGATACCGCGGGCAGGTCGAGACCGCTGCGTCCGCAGCGGCGGTAGGTCATCGAGTCATAGCGGTCACCGGCAGGCACGAAGGCGTCGAGCACGTCCATGAGGCCGGAGTCTGCCCGACGGCTCCACGCCGGCATGCCGCGGTCCGGCGGTCGGACGACCAGAACCCGCGGATCGTGCGACCAGAACCCGCGGATCGTGCGGGAGCACCGATGCGGTTGAGCACGCTGCGCATCATCTGTACGGCTCCACCATGGTCCGCGCGAACGGTGTGCACGAAACCGCTCGGCACGAGACAGTGGCCCGGTGACACACACCAACGTCAACCCTCCCTCTGCCGAGGAGGTCCAGGACTCTAAGACCCTCGACGTGGGCATGCGGGTCGGACTCGTCGCCTACGGTGCGGTCCATCTGCTGTTCGCGGGCATCGCGCTCAAGCTGGCCTTCCAAGGGTCGTCGCAGAGCTCCAGCGGCGCGCTGGACGAGCTTGCCAACAATCCGGCCGGGGTGGCGGTGCTCTGGCTGGCTGCGGCGGGGCTCCTGCTGCTTGCGCTGTGGCAGGGCCTCGAGGCGGCCGCCGGCTACGGCTGGCGCAAGGACGGTCGTACCCGCAAGCGCCTGGAGTCGGGCTTCCGGGTGGTGGTCTACCTCGCCATGGCCTGGCTGGCGATCAGCACCGCAGCGGGGATCGGTGGCGGGTCGAGCCAGACAAGCCTGACCGCCGAGCTGATGAAGGTCACCCTCGGTCGCTGGCTGGTGGCGGTGGTCGGCGTCGGGATCATCGCGGTCGCGGTCGCCAAGGCGGTCAAGGGCCTACGGGCCCGCTTCACCGAGGACCTCGACGACCAGGCCACGTCCGGTGACTCCGGGCGCGCACTCGTACGCCTGGGTCAGGTCGGCTATGTCGCGAAGGGGTTCGGGCTCGGCGCCGTGGGTGGCCTGTTCGTGTGGGCGGCCTGGTCGTACGACCCGAAGAAGGCCGGCGGCCTCGATGCTGCGCTGCGCACCGTGCTGGACCAACCGTTCGGGCCGGCGGTCGTGGCCGCCGCCGGGGTGGGCTTGGCCGCGTTCGGGCTGTACTGCTTCGGCTGGGCTCGCCACCCGGCATCCTGATCACCGTCGATTTGCTGTTCGCGCCCCGTACGGGTAGGCAAGACCCTCCGCAATCGTTCAAGGAGGAATCAGCAGTGAGTGCGCAACTGCAGGGCAAGACGGTGGCATTTGCCGTGGCCACCGAGGGCATCGAACAGGTCGAGCTGACCAAGCCGTGGCAGGCGGTTGAGCAGGCCGGCGGCACCCCTCGACTGCTGTCGACCGAGGCGGGCACCGTGCAGGGCTTTAACCACCTGGACAAGGCCGACACCTTCTCCGTGGACGCCACGTTCGCCGACGTGAGCGCCGAGGACTACGACGCGCTCGTGCTGCCGGGGGGCGTGGCCAACCCCGACGCGCTGCGCACCGACGAGGCAGCCGTCAACTTCATCGCGACGTTCACGACATCGGGTAAGCCCGTGGCGGCCATCTGCCACGCGCCCTGGACGCTCATCGAGGCCGACGTGGTGCGCGGACGCACGATGACCTCGTGGCCGAGCCTGCAGACCGATCTCCGTAACGCCGGCGCCACCTGGGTCGACCAGGAGGTGGTGGTCGACGGCAACCTCATCACCAGCCGCAACCCCGACGATCTGCCCGCCTTCTGCACGACGCTGGTCGAGACCGTCGCCGGTGCCTGATCGGCGGGCGATGGCGGCCCGGGTCAGCTCTTGAGGACGCGCAGGGCTGCTCCGTTGTGGGCCGCTCTGGCGCCGGTCTTCTCACTCTCGACGATGAACTTCGGGTCGTCGGCTGAGGCGCGGAACCGCTGCCCCGCGAGCTGGAAGTCCTTGACCTTGCGCGCCACCACGCGGCCACGGGTGCGGCCCTGCTCGGTCTTCCAGCTGACTCGGTCGCCTTCCGCGGGAGTGACAGTCACAGTACGCTCCGTACCTTCGGGGATCAGGTGTTCTACCAGCGGACCAGCAACCAGGCTTGCTAGCAAGGCGAGAGCGACCACGTGACGACCGAGGAATCACGGTTCGACCCGTTCGACAACGCCGCCCACCGGGTGACGGGCTGGTTGGGCGAGCACACCCCGATCCGGCAGTGGTCGGTGTCGCGGGTGACCGACGATCGGCAGGTGCACCTGCACGTGTCCGGTGAGGGACCGCTGCACGTCGGCGACTCGACGGACTGGCTGAAGACGCTGTGCCGCCGGATGGTCAAGGGGGCACCGCACGTGGTGGCGGACGTCCGTGACGATCCGCAGTACAGCGACCTGTCGCTGGCCACGAAGGGTGACATCGTCAGCTATGCCGGCGTCCCGATCGCGGACGAGGGCAACGGGCTGTTCGGCGTGCTGTGCGGAGTCGACGAGAAGCCCCTCTCCTCGGCGCACGAGGTCGACACCTCGCTGCTGGAGCTGCTGTCGGGGCTGCTGAGCGATGTCCTGGTCACCTCGCGGGCCCACCTGCAAGCCGCCGACAGGGCGGCCAGAGCACTCAGCGATGCCGAGACCGACGCGCTCACCGGGCTCTTGAACCGGCGCGGCTGGGACCGGCTGGCCGACACCCTGCACGTGCGGCACCGCAGCCTCGGTGACCCCTACAGCGTGGTCGTCGTCGATCTGGACCAGCTCAAAGAGCTCAATGACGATGCCGGGCACGCAGCCGGCGACCACATGCTGCGTACGGCGGCCGGCACGCTGCAACAGATGGTTCGCGGCACCGACGCGGTCGCCCGCCTGGGCGGGGACGAGTTCTGCGTGCTGCTCTTCGACTGCACGGTGGAGCAGGTCAAGGGCCGGGTCGCCGACCTGCGGCAGCGACTTTCGGCCGTGGGCGTCGGCGCGTCGGTGGGCGCGGCGACCGCCCGGCCGACTGACGAGCTGGCCGACACTCTCGCGGCGGCTGACGCCTCGATGTACGACGACAAGCGCGCCCAGCACGCCCGCAGCTGAGGCGCCCTGTAGGTGCGAGACGCCCCGATGGGCCGCACGATGTGTCCATGGCCCGCCTGCGTACCGTCTCGCCGCAGATGCCGGGGTGGACGCGCCGCCGGTCCGGTCGCGGGTTCGCCTATCGTGACGGCAGCGGAAGCCGGCTCGGCGACGTCGAGATCGAGCGTTGTCGACGTCTGGTCATCCCTCCGGCGTGGCAGGACGTGTGGATCTGCCCCTACCCCAACGGCCACATCCAGGCGACCGGCACCGACGACGCCGGTCGGCGACAGTATGTGTACCACCCCGACTGGCGCCGTCGTCGTGACGAGGCAAAGCACGAGCGGGTGCTGGAGGTCGCCGCCCGGCTGCCGGCGGCGAGAGGGCAGGTCGAGGCCGACATCACCCTGCCGGGCATGCCGCGCGAGCGCGCGCTGGCGACGGCATTCAGGCTGCTCGACCTGGGCTTCTTCCGCGTCGGCGGCGAGTCGTACGCCGAGGAGAACGGCAGCCACGGCCTGGCCACCATCAAGAAGTCGCACGTGCACATTCGCGGCGAGCGCATGGAGTTCACCTTCTTGGGCAAGTCCAGCAAGGAGCTCGCGGTGGCGCTGGTCGACGATCAGGCCCGGGCCGCGGTGGACTCGATGCGCCGTAGACGCTCCGGCGGCGACGAGCTGCTCGCCTACCGCGACGGGCGCCGTTGGCACGACATCAGCTCCGACGACATCCGCGCGTACGTCAAGGAGGTCGTCGGTGGCGATGCGAGCGTCAAGGACTTCCGCACCTGGCACGGGACCGTGCTCGCGGCGGTGGCGCTGGCGGTGTCAACCCACGCCGCGGACACGCCGACTGCGCGCAAGCGGGTCATCGCCCGGGCGATGCGTGAGGTCTCGGACTACCTCGGCAACACCCCCGCCGTGGCCAGGGCGTCCTACGTCGACCCGCGAGTGATCGACCTGTTCGAGGACGGCATCACGATCGAGTCCGCACTGGCGCGTCTCGGCGACGATGACAGCTCGGGCCCCGCAACTCATGGGGCCATCGAGGAGGCGGTGCAGCGGCTGCTGAAGACACCGCCGGCTGCACGCGACCGGGCTCGGCGCCGCCGGGCGCTGGCCAGCTAGCCTCCAGCGGATGCAGCACACCGACGTCGTGGTCGTCGGCGCCGGCCTGGCCGGTCTGACCGCCGCGGGAGTGGTGGCCCGCGCCGGCCATGACGTGGTGGTGCTGGAGGCGGCCGACGCGGTAGGGGGTCGCATCCGCACCGACGTCGTCGACGGCATGCTGCTCGACCGCGGCTTCCAGCTGCTCAACCCTGCCTATCCCGCGGTCCCCAGTCTGGTCGACGTCGATGCGCTGCGACTTCGGCCGTTCGACGCCGGGGTGCGGGTGGTCCGCGGCGGCAGCGCCGCGGTGTTGCTCGACCCGCGGCGGCATCCGCTGGGTGCGCCGCGCGCCCTGTCCCGGGTCACCGGCTCGCTGCCCGAGAAGCTGCGCTTCGCCCGGTACGCCGTCGGCTGCCTCCTGGCGCCGGCGAGGTTGCGGGCCCTCGACGACGTCGCGTACGGGACGGCACTGGACGCCGCGGGGGTCGACGGCGACCTGCGCCGGGCAGTGCTCGACCCGTTCCTCGCCGGGGTGCTGGGCGAGGACCAGCAGCAGACGTCACGGCTGTTCGTCGACCTGCTGCTGCGTACGTTCGTGCGCGGCGCGCCCGCGCTGCCGGCGGCGGGGATGCAGGCGCTGCCCGAGCAGCTCGCGGCGGGGCTGCCGGCGGGCACCGTACGCC
>JACCVL010000058.1 GCA_013698185.1 Nocardioidaceae bacterium | reverse complement strand
GGGCCGCCGGCGGGGTGGTCCCGCGACCGGTGCCGCGTTTCGGCCACGCCGCGGAGGCGGTGCTGGGCCGGCCGGGCGGTGGTGATGTGCTGCTCCTCGGCAGCTACCACCCCAGTCAGCAGAACACGTTCACCGGCCGCCTCACCACATCGATGCTGGCGGCGGTCATGCACCGCGCGGCCGATGTCGCCGACCTGAGAGGACCACTGGATGAGTGAGCACTCGGCCCGGCCGGCTGCCCGGTCCGGTGCGCGCACCGGTGTCGCGCCGCGCCTGCACGACCTGCTGGTGCAGCTGTTCGGCATCGACCCGCCGGGCCGGCTGGTCGGCTGGGACGGCTCCAGCGCCGGCGGTTCCGATGGCCCAGCGGTGCACGTCCTCAGTCGGCGGGCGGTACGCCGGTTGCTGTGGGCCCCCGGTGAGCTCGGTCTGGCCCGGGCCTTTGTTGCCGGTGAGCTAGAGATCGAGGGTGACCTGGTCACGGGGCTGCGGACCCTCGCCGAGTACGGCGCGCTGGTCGGCGGCAAACCCGCGCTCAGTCCGGCTGACCGGCGCGAGGTGCTGCGTACGGCCGTACTGCTCGGCGCAGTCGGCCCGGCGCCGAGACCACCGGACGAGGAGCAGATGCTGAGCGCAACCGCCCCACGCGGGGCCCGCGACCAGGCCGCGACCGACTTGCCCGATGTGGGCGGCCTCGAGCTGTTGCGCGATGTGCTGGGCGACAGCCTCGCGTACTCCTGTGCCCGCTGGGACGAGTCAGGCAACACCGACCACACCGGTGGTGCTGCCCTGGACGCGGCACAACACCGCAAGCTCGAGCTGGTCTGTGACCGGCTGGGGCTGCAGCCGGGCATGCGGCTGCTCGACGTGGGCTGCGGGTGGGGGCCGCTCGTCGTGCACGCGGCGCGCGTACGCGGGGTCGAGGTCGTGGGTCTGGTGCGCTCGGCCGAACGCGCCGACGTCGTGCGGCGCAAGCTCGACCAGGCAGGTGTCGCGGACCGGGCCGAGGTCCGGTTGGGCGACCTTGATGCGGTGGAGGACGGCCCGTTCGACGCGGTGGCGGCCATCGAGTCCATCGAACACGTGGAGGAGAGCGAGCTGCTCGCCTGCTTCCGGCTCGTCCAGCAGCTGCTGAGGCCCGGCGGCCGGCTCGCTCTGCAGGCGCTGACCTCGCGGCCCGGGGCCGACGCACCGGGGCCGACGTTCATGTCGGCCTACGTGATGCCACAAGGTCCGCTGCCACCGATCGGCAACGTCACCGGTGCGCTGGAGAACGCCGGCTTGGAGGTACGGCTGCTCGAGTCGTGGCGCGAGCACTACGCCACCACCATGCACAGCTGGCTGGCGCGGCTCGACGAACAGGGCCAACGAGGCACCGCCGTGCTCGGCGACAGCCGGCTGCGGGTTTGGCGGCTGTCGCTGGCGCTGGCCACGGTCGGCTTCGAACGCGGTCGGATCGGGCTGCACCACGTGGTAGCGGCGCGCCCGCATGCGAACGGCCGTTCGGGCATGCTGGCCTGACGACCCGGCTCCTGTAGCCCAATCGGCAGAGGCAGACGGCTTAAACCCGTCACAGTGTGGGTTCGATTCCCACCAGGAGCACGGAACGTCCGGGTGGCCTGCGGCGTTGTGTGTGGTGTCAGCAGCCGCGCCGTGAGGAGTCGGTAGACTGGCACTGTCGTCCCCGGCCGTCGGGGCACGTCCCAGGAGGAAAGATGCAGAGCAGTAACCCGGTGTTCGCCCGCAGCGAGACCTTCAACGGTCGCGCCGCTCGCAGCCCGAGCTATCGCAGTCCCGCCGAGTGGTCGGTCGGCACCCCCGGCACCCCCGGCTCGACCGGTGTACCCGGTGCTTCGGGTTCGCAGCCCCCGACTCGCACCGCCGACGACCGCATCACCATCGACTCGGTCGTGCAGAGGACCGCCATGACCCTCGGGCTGCTCGTGCTGTCCGCCGCGGTCACCTGGGTCGTGATCGGTGACGTCGCTGGCACCAGCGCGGAGGTCGCCGACAACCTCGGGCAGGCGCGCGCGCTGATGCTCGGCGGCTCACTGATCGGCTTCGGGCTGGCGATGGCCAACTCGTTCAAGCGGGTCGTGAGCCCGCCGCTGGTCCTGGCCTATGCGGTGGCCCAAGGCGCCGCCGTCGGCGCCATCTCCAAGGTCCTCGAGACCTTCTACGACGGGGTCGTGCTGGGCGCGGTCGTCGGCACGATGGCGGCGTTCGCCGGCACGCTCGCGGCATACAAGATCCTCGACATCAAGGTTACCGACAAGTTCCGTCGGGGCGTCACCGCGGCGATGTTCGGGTTTGTCGCGGTGGCGATGCTCGACTTCGTGCTGCAGTTCTTCGGGGCCAGCTTCGGCTTCAACGGATTCGGCACGCTCGGCCTGATCACCAGCGTCGTGGGCGTCGTCCTCGGTGTGCTGATGCTCATCCTCGACTTCGACTTCATCGAGCGCGCCATTGCAGCAGGTGCCCCCGAGCGCGAGTCGTGGCGGGCTGCCTTCGGGCTCACGGTCACGATCGTGTGGATCTACATCGAGATGCTGCGCATCTTGTCGATCCTGCGCAGCGACTGACCGACCCCCGGCTCGGCCCGGTCCGCGGCGCTCAGGCGAACGATCGCCGCGACCGGACCAGGTCGTGCTCGTGCACGATCGCAGTCGCATGGCCGTGCGCGAGGTCGTACTCGCTGCGCAGCCAGTTGACGCGGTCGTCGAAACGGCTGAAGCTGGGGCCGTCTTCCATGCGCCTGAACCACTCGGGAAGTTGCGTGCCGGTCGCTCCCGGGATCCGCGCAACCAGCTGTTGATGGGTCTGTTCAGAGTGGTGCAGGGCCATCGTGCCTCCTCGTGCGGATGACCGGCTGGTGATCGACCGGTGTTGGCAGCGTGCCGCATCCGCTCTGACCGCACAAGGCGACCCCGGCCCCCTACGACGGGGGCGCAGCGCTCACCGGGCCGGTCGCCGGCACCGGGGGGCGGACGCGGCGCTGCAGCTGCGCCCAGCGTCCCCGCGGGCCCCGGTCGCGCCCGGCGACCTGCGTGGCGGCGACCTCGGTGCCCTCGTGCACTGACGCCTCGACAGCGGCGAACGGCACCGGCAGCACCAGGCCGTCGCGCTGGTGAGCCGCGGACCCGTCGTCATCGCTGTCGTCGTCCCACACGCCTACCGCGGCTGCCACCGAGGGCAGCATCGCAGCGACCATGCCGGCATAACCCGCCGTCGACGGGTGGAACCGGTCGGGCCCGAACAGTTCCCCAGGGGCCAGCGCGAACGTCGGCCCTAACAGCGACCCCAGCGACACCGAGCGGCCACCCGCCTCCACCACGGCAATGGTCTGGGCAGCGGCGAGCCGGCGGCTCCAGCGCCTCGCCAGCTCTCGCAACGGCTGGGCCAGCGGGCGGATCGTGCCCAGGTCGGGGCAGGTGCCGACCACCACGGGGATGTCCGCGTCCCGCAGCCGGCGGACCGCTGCCTCGAGCAACCGCACCGACTCCGAGGGCCGCACCCTGTTCGTGACGTCGTTGGCCCCGATGACCAGCACCGTCACATCCGGCCGATCGGCCAGGCCGACGTCGAGCTGGCGCTGGAGGTCCGACGACCGGGCGCCCACCCGGGCGGTGCTCATCACCTGGACGGGCCGGCCCGCGATGTGCGACAGGCCGCTGGCGAGCATCGCCGGCGGGGTGTCGGTGGGGCCGTCCATGCCGTAGCCCGCTGCTGAGGAGTCGCCGACCACCAACAGCTTGAGCGCGTCTCCCGGCAGCTGCGCGCCGTACGTGCCGTTTGCGTGCGGTGGCGGAGTCGTCGCCTGGCCGATGACCCTGCGGGCGTACGCGGCCTGCACGCGCATCACCGCGTACAACGAGCCGCCGAGCAGGCCGAGCCCGCCACCGCCGAACGCGGCTGCCGTGGCCAGGCGTCGCGCGGCTCGGGCTCGGGTCATGACCGAAGCCTAGGCCGGAGCCTTACCCTGACAGGCGTGCAATACGTGAACTCTGTCGTCGACCTCATCGGCAACACCCCGCTCGTGCGGCTGTCGCGGGTGGGCGTGACCGCGGGCGAGGCTCCGCCGGACGGCCCAACCGTGCTGGCGAAGGTCGAGTACCTCAACCCCGGCGGCTCGGTCAAGGACCGGATCGCGGTGCGGATGATCGACGCCGCCGAGGCCGACGGATCGCTGCGGCCCGGCGGGACGATTGTCGAGCCGACCTCGGGCAACACCGGCGTCGGCTTGGCACTGGTCGCTCAGCAGCGTGGTTACCGGTGTGTCTTCGTGTGCCCCGACAAGGTGAGCGAGGACAAGCGCAATGTCCTCAAGGCCTACGGCGCCGACGTCGTGGTGTGCCCGACCGCGGTGGAGCCTGAGCATCCCGACTCCTACTACTCGGTGTCGGACCGACTGGAGCGCGAGCTGGACAACGGCTGGAAGCCCAACCAGTACGTCAACGTCAACAACCCCCGCAGTCACTACGAGACGACCGGTCCGGAGGTCTGGGAGCAGACCGACGGCCGGGTCACGCATTTCGTCGCCGGCATCGGGACCGGCGGCACCATCAGCGGCGCGGGGCGCTACCTCAAGGAGGTCAGCAACGGTCGCGTACAGATCGTCGGCGCTGACCCGGTGGGCTCGGTCTACTCCGGTGGCACCGGGCGGCCGTACCTCGTGGAGGGGGTCGGGGAGGACTTCTGGCCGAGCACCTACGACCCCGACGTCTGCGACCGCATCATCGCGGTGTCGGACCGGGATGCGTTCGCCATGACCAGACGGCTGGCGCAGGAGGAGGGTCTGCTCGTCGGTGGCTCCTGCGGCATGGCGGCGGTCGCGGCGCTGCAGCTGGCCGCCGAGCTCGCCGGTACGCCGGCGGGTGACGCGGCGGTGATCGTGGTGCTGCTGCCCGACGGCGGGCGCGGCTACCTCACCAAGGTGTTCGACGACGCCTGGCTCGCGCGGTTCGGCTTCATGCCGGGGCAGTCCGGGCTCAGCATCGGCGACGTGCTGCGGGCCAAGGGCGTCGGGCTGCCCGACCTCGTGCACACCCACCCCAACGAGACGATCGCCCAGGCGGTGGCGATCCTGCGCGAGTACGGCGTGTCGCAGATGCCCGTCGTCCGCGCCGAGCCGCCGGTGATGGCGGCCGAGGTGGCGGGCGCCGTCAGCGAGCGCGACCTGCTGGAGGCGCTGTTCGCGGGGAAGGCGTCGCTCACCGACCGCGTCGAGCAGCACATGCGCGCGCCGCTGCCCAGCATCGGGTCGGGCCAGCCGGTCGCGGAGGCCGTGTCGGCGCTGCAGGGTGCCGATGCGCTGCTGGTGCAAGAGGACGGGCGTCCGGTCGGCGTCGTCACCCGCCACGACCTGCTCGGCCACCTCAGCGACTGACCCCCGGGCTGCGCCGCGCCGCGTAAACGTGGCGGAGCGGGCGGGTCACGACGGGTCGCCGCAGGTGGGCCCGTACGGCCGGTCGGGGAGGTAGCGCGCCCACTCATCCCGGGTGAGGTCGCGACCCGCGATGTCGCAGGCCTCCGACAGCCACTCCGACGGGTCCAGCGGGTACCTGCGCCCGGACCGCTCCCCGCTCAGGGCGATGATCTCGTCGGTTATGCCGGGAACCAGATGGGTGTAGCCCTGCTGCAGGTTGCCGGAGACGTCGGTCTCGCTGGAGGCGGGGAGCGGAACGGCCCGGACCAGGTCGCGGCCGGAGTCGTACAGCGC
>JACCVL010000056.1 GCA_013698185.1 Nocardioidaceae bacterium | reverse complement strand
CCCGGTCGCCCAGCAGCGCACCGCCCGAGAAGGGAGACGACGGGTCGACCGCCAGCACGCCGACCCGCTTGCCTGTGGACCGCAGCGCGCCTACCAGTGCCGAGGTCGAGGTGGACTTGCCGACCCCGGGCGAGCCCGTGATGCCGATGACGTGTGCCTCACCGGCGTGCGGCACCAGCCGGGTGCTCACCTCCCGCAACAGCGGCGAGGCGTCCTCGACCAGCGAGATCAACCGCGCGACCGCACGGTGGTCACCGGCTCGGGCACGGGTGACGAGCGCCTCCACGTCGGCGCGGTTGCGGGTGGTCACGAGCGAGACGGCACCCGGACGACAAGGGCGTCGCCTTGCCCGCCGCCGCCGCACAGTGCGGCCGCCCCCGTACCACCGCCGCGGCGGGAGAGCTCGAGGGCCAGGTGCAGGACGATCCTGGCACCGCTCATGCCGATCGGGTGGCCCAGCGCGATGGCCCCGCCGTTGACGTTCACGCGGCTCTCGTCGACACCGAGCTCACGGGCGCTGGCGATCCCGACGGCGGCGAAGGCCTCGTTGATCTCCACCAGGTCCAAGTCGGCGGGCTCGATGCCCTCCTTGCTGCAGGCGGCAGCAATGGCTCGGGCTGGTTGGGACTGCAGGGTCGAGTCGGGGCCGGCGACCATGCCGTGGGCGCCGATCTCGGCCAGCGGGGTCAGACCCAGCTCCCGGGCGCGGTCGCGGCTCATGACGACCACGGCGCAGGCGCCGTCGGAGATCTGCGAGGCCGAGCCCGCGGTGATCGTGCCCGCCGGCGCGAAGGCCGGCCGGAGCCGGGCCAGTGACTCCGGCGTCGTGTCGCCGCGGATCCCCTCGTCGTCGCGGACGACGACCGGCTCGCCGTGCTTCTGGGGCAGCTCCACCGCCACCACCTCGTCGTCGAAGATGCCGTTCTTGTGCGCCGCGGCAGCGCGCTGGTGGGACCGGGCGCTGAACGCGTCCTGCTCCTCGCGGGTGAGGGCGAGACCCTCGGCGTTGCACGACTCGGTCAGGGCGCCCATGGACTGGTCGGTCAGGGCGTCCCACAGGCCGTCGTGAGCCATGTGGTCCACCAAGGTCGCGTTGCCGTACTTGGTGCCCTCGCGCGACCCGGCCAGCAGGTGCGGGGCGTTGGACATCGACTCCATCCCGCCGGCGACGACGACGTTGGCATCGCCCAGACGCACCAGCTGGTCGGCCATGGCGATCGCGCTCAGGCCCGACAGGCACACCTTGTTGATCGTCAACGCCGGCACCGAGAGCGGGATACCGGCCTTGTGGGCGGCCTGGCGAGCGGGGAGCTGCCCGGCGCCGGCCTGCAGCACCTGACCCAGGATCACCTGGTCGACCTGGTCGGCGCGCACGCCCGAGCGCTGGAGGGCGGCGGCGATGGCCAGCCCGCCGAGATCGGCCGCCGAGAGACCTTTCAGCCCGCCGAGCAGGCGTCCGATCGGAGTACGTGCGCCCGCGACGAGGACGGAAGGCGAGGACGAGGCGATCATGCTCGGCACCCTACCCAGACCGGTGGGAGCGACGGCTGCCACGATGGCTCGTCATGGCGCCGGAGCTGTTGGTGAGCATCGACCATGTGGGGATCGCGGTGCCCGACCTCGACGAGGCCATCGAGTTCTACGCCCGGGTCTTCGAGATGACCTGCGTGCACCAGGAGGTCAACGCCGAGCAGGGTGTCCGCGAGGCGATGCTGCGCGTCGGCGACTCCGAGACCCGGCTGCAGCTGCTGGCGCCGCTGTCGGCGGAGTCCCCGATTGCCACCTTTCTCGACCGTCGCGGTCCGGGCGTTCAGCAGGTCGCCTACCGGGTCGCCAACGTCGTCCATGCCTCCGACGTACTGCGTCGGCGAGGTCTCCAGCTGCTGTACGACCAGCCGCGCCGCGGCACGGCAGGCAGCCTGGTCAACTTTGTCCACCCGCGAGATGCCGGTGGTGTTCTCGTCGAGCTGGTCGAGGTGAAGCCGGCATAACGCACAGTTAGGTTCGCGACACTCAGTGGAGATGGATCGTTTGCGACTTCCTTGGCACCATACTCAAGCGATGAGGCCTCTGCGTGGGACTCAGCGTGCCATCGAGGCCATCGACCGCTAGCAAGCGAGGGACGTCGCCATGTCGGACCAGCAGGGACTGTCTATCTTCGACTCCGGCCAGAACGCGGCCGAGACCACCCAGATCCCCGCCGTCGCCGGACCGGGCGAGCTGCCGGTCGTCCGCCGCGGCGGGTACGACCGCGCGGCGGTCGACGCCAAGCTGGCCGAGCAGCGCACCGCCGTGCAGGCCGCGGAACGGGCCGCCGGCGCCGCACAGCGCAAGGCCGCCGAGCTCGATGCGCAGGTCAAACAGCTGCGCACCCAGATCGCCGAGACCGGCGAGCCCACCTACGCGGGCCTGGGCAGCCGCGCCGCCTCGCTGCTGTCGATGGCCGAGGACCAGGCCGACGAGGTGCTCAGCCGGGCTCGTGCCCAGGCCGACCAGATGCTGACCCAGGCACAGCAGGAGTCCGAGGCGATGCGCTCAGGGGCAGCCAAGGAGGTCGACGACGTCAAGGTCGTCCACCTGCGCGACCTGGAGGACCAGCGTGCGCGACTCACCGCCGCCGCCCAGGACGAGCGAGCTTCCGCCGCTGCGGAGTCGGCCGACCTGCTGGCCAGCGCCAAGCGCGAGGCCGACCAGATCCGGTTGGCCGCCGAGCAGGAGACGACAAGCCTGCGCACGTCGGCGCGCCGGGAGAGCGAGAAGGCCCGCGCCGCCGCCGAGCGGGAGGTCTCCGAGGCGCGCCGGGTGCTCGCGGTCGAGCGCGAGCGGCTCACCCGGGAGGCCGCCGACCACCACGACCAGGCGGTCGAGGAGACCCAGCGCCTCGTACGCGAGTCCGAGGAGCGTGCTGCAGCCGCCGAGCAGCGGGCCACCGAGGCCAGCGGGCAGGCCAACAAGCAGCGCAGTGACGCCGCGGCTGAGGCCGAGCGGGTGCTCGTCCGCGCCAAGCGCGAGGCCGAGCAGATGGTGACGGCAGCACGACACCAGGCCGAGCACATGTCCAACCAGGCCCGCAGCGACCTGGACCGCGCGACCGCCTCGGCTCGCGCCGAGCTGGACACCGTGCAGCGCCGTCGCGACGGCATCGTGGCCCAGCTGGCCGCCTTGCGTGACCTGGTTGCCGGCTTCGGCCCGGACGAGGACCGGCAGCCGGAGCAGGACCAGGAGCAGGAGCCAGCGCCGGCGGCTGAGACAGAGCCGGTCCACAACGGACAGGAGCCGGTGCCTGCCGGCGACCGGGCCTGACGGCTACAGCACCGAGCGGCACCGACGCAGGGGCTTGGCGGCGACCCGGTCACCGCGGATGCGTACCGACTGCACGCTGTGGTTGTTGTCGTCGTCGGACTCCAGCAGCTGGTCCCTGGGGTCCACCGTGGTCCGCAGGCAGTACAAGCCGTTGGATAGCCCATCGGGCAGGGTGAGGAACTGCCCGGGCAGGTAGCTGCCGTAGACGTCGACCCAGCCGATCGAGATGCCCTGACGGGTGTCCTGGGAGCAGGCGCCGTAGTACTCGGCGTAGTGACGAATGTCCCACTTGGGCGGGACGCGCTCGCTGTCTCGCAGGCAGAAGCTCATCTTGCGGCCCTTGACGACGATCGGCCGGTCGCGGTCGGGACGCCACAGGGCGTAGCGCGCGGCCGCCTCGAAGTGCCAGTGGTCGTGCGAGGGGTGAAAGACCATGCATCCCGCGTCGTGCCGCACCGACCGGTTGTCGGCATCGCGGTCGTACCACCCGTTGCGGTTGCGGTCGCGGAACATGATCTGGCTGGCGTGCTGCTCGTTGCGCCGGCAGTCCCCGAGGTTGTTGGGCCGCAGCTCGAGCACGCCGTGGCCGGGGTTGGCGAGCCCGGACTCGAAACGGATGGTGCGGCGGCCGGCGGCGTTGCGCCTGATCGAGAGGTCTCTCGCCGGCAGGGACCGAGCGTCCGGCAGCAGTCGGGGCGCCTTCCTCGCGGCGCTCACAGGGACGGCGCTCGAGTCCGAGGCACGGGGCTGCGGGCCGCTGAGGCCACCGGCAGCAGGCGCCGCCAGGACGACCAGGCTCACCACCGCGGCTGCACCGACAGCGGCGGCCCACCAGGGCCATGAGCGGCATATGGGCATAGCCGTCCCTTCGTGGTGATCTCTATCACTCTGAGTAGTTAGGAGGCTAGGTGGTGTCGTCGTCAACGACGACTGGACGAACGTCCATTCCTGCATACATCGAGGAGTCAGCAGTCTGCATCGGACCGGACCAGTGACTCGGCAGCGGAAGCGTCACCCGTGGCGCGACCCGACGGACCACCTCGTCGAGGACCTCCTCGGTATGGCCCACCCACAGATGCTTCGCGCCGGCCACGCCCACGACGTCGGCCTGCTGGACGCGGGCAAATCGGCGTCGGGCCTCGTCGGGACGCAGATAGTCGTCGTGCTCGGGGACCAGCGCGGTGAGCGGTTTGCCCGAGCGGCTCCACGCGTCGAGGTCGGCGTCGGTCGTCGAGCGCAGCGGCGGGGACAGCACGATCGCACCCTCGATCGCCGGCTCCAGGCCGTAGCGCAGCACCAGGTCGGTGCCGAAGGACCATCCCAGCAGCCAGACCGATGGCAGGTCCGCGAACTCGGCGTACTCGACGGCGGCTGCGATGTCGAGGCGCTCGCTCTCGCCGTTGTCGAAGGTCCCCTCGCTGGTGCCCTGCACGCTGGAGGTGCCCCGGGTGTTGAAACGCAGCACGGCCAGGCCTGCCAAGGCGGGCAGCCGGTAGGAGGCCTTGCGCAGGAGGTGGCTGTCCATCATGCCGCCGTGGGTCGGCAGCGGGTGCAGGCACACCAGAGTCGCCACGGGGGGTTCGTCGAGGGGTTGCGCCAGCTCCCCCACCAGTCGCAGCCCGTCGGCGGTGTGCAGGCTCAGTGGCCTCCGGCGGGCAGGCAGCACCGAGCTGCCGCGGATCGGCGTGTCGGTCGATGGGCCAGTCATTGTGGGCAGGCTAGCGACCGGCCTCCCGCGGGCACCAGATTCCGGCGGTTGCAGCCGTCAGCGCCTCAGGACGTGACCCGCAGGAGACAATCAGTGACCGACCGAGCACAATGAGCGTGCAACCCTGTCCTCGACCAGCAGGCGTCGCGCAACGAAGGGGGCCCGGGCATGCCGACACGCGGCCTTTGGGCGACCGCGAGACCGGTCCTCGACGTGGTCGCCACGATGCGCCGAGACTACGTGCTCGACGCGTTCGCGCTCATGGTCGTGGTGGGCATCTTCCACCTCACCGTGCTGCAGGGCTCGGTGAGTGAGGGGGTCAGCAACGCGGTGTTCACCGTCGCGGTCACCGCCTACTTCCTCACCCTGGTGACGCGGAATGTGCTGACCGCTGCCCGCACGCCGGACCGTCGCGCCGCCCTGCTGCTGCTCACAGCGGGGCTGTGCCTGTGGGCGGTCGGCTCGGCCACGCTGACCGCCCAGGGCGTGTCGGAGATCGCGTTCCCGGCACCGGGTGAGTGGTTCTTCCTGGCCTCGTACGGCGGTATCGCCGCCTTCTTGTTGATGGAGGTGCCACGCCGGGGGGCGCCCACCCGCACCGTCTGGCTGGAGGCGGCGGTGGTGTGTGCCGCCACGGCCTGCCTGTCGGCGCTGCTGGCCATCCCGGTGGGCAGGGCGCTCGAATCCGGTCCCGTGGCGGTCAACACCCACGTGGTGCTCGCCGTGCTGTACCCGCTCATCGACGGCGTCCTGGTGGTCCTCGTGGTGGGACAGGTGCTGCTGGGACAACGCGCCTGGGGTGCCCGAACGGCGGTCCTGGCCGGCGGTCTGGTGCTGCTGGGCGCTGCCGACAGCAGCTTTTTGCTCACGTTGTCGGAGGGCACCTACGAGTCCGCGCCCGGCCTGAAGCTGGCCTACGGGCTCAGCTTCGCGCTGGTGGTCGGTGCCGCGCTGGTCCGCCCGCCCGAGGTGCAGACCGCCCGCACCGAAAACAACCGCAGCCGGGTGCTGATCGCAGCTGCCGCGGTGGCGATGGCTGCGCTGGTTCTCCGGCCGGGTGACAACGCACTCGGTGCGGCCGTCACGCTTGCCGGCGTCAGCACCCTGGCAGCGGCCGGCTGGCGCCTGGTGCTCGCCCTGCGCGAGGCTCGCGGCGCGGCGGAGGCCCTACGGTTGTCGCGCACCGACGAGCTCACCGGTCTGCCCAACCGGCGGGCGGTGCTGCAGGACCTGGAACGCGCCCGCCCCGACGGTGCCCCGCTGTCGTTGTTGCTGCTGGACCTGGACGGCTTCAAGGACATCAACGACAGCATGGGGCACGCCGTCGGTGACCGAGTCCTCGTCCAGCTGGCCGACCGGTTGCGCAGCCGGTTGGGACACCAGCTCAGCATCAGCCGCCTCGGTGGGGACGAGTTCGCGCTGGTGGCGCGCAACGACGACCCGCTGGAGATGACCGCGATAGGACGCAACGTCTGTGCGGTGCTCGCCGAGCCGATCATCGTTGACGGCCTGGAGCTGACCATCTCGGCCTCGGTCGGGATCGCCATCCGGGGCGGGTCGGTGGTGGCCGCCAGTGACCTGCTCCGGCGCGCTGACGTCGCCATGTACGAGGCCAAGGCCAACCGCACCGGCGCAGTGCTGTACGAGGCCGCCCACGACAACTACACCCGGGCCAGGCTGCGGCGCAATGAGGAGCTGCGCCGCGCCATTCGCGAGGGTGAGCTGTCCATGTGGTACCAGCCGCAGATCGACGCCGTCACCCAGCAGGTGGTCGCGATCGAAGCCCTGGTCCGGTGGCAGCACCCCACCGAGGGGCTGCTCACCCCAGCGGCCTTCCTGCCCGAGGCCAGACGCCACGGACTCATGCCAGCGCTGTCGGTGGACGTGAGCCAGCAGGTCGTCGGGCAGGCCCGCCAGTGGCTGGACGAGGGATTCAACTTCCGGGTCGCCCTCAACTGTGCGCCGCCTGAGATCCTTGGCGGACCGGTGCTCGCCTGGCTCTACCAGGCCATGAGTGCCGCCAGGCTGCCCGCGCACACCTTGCTGATCGAGGTGACCGAGGACTCCTTCCTGCATGATCCCGATCGTGCGCGCGAGCTGTTGTTCGAGCTGCAGGATATGGGGGTGCAGACCGCCATCGACGACTACGGCACCGGTTTCTCCTCGCTGTCGTACCTGCGCGACCTCCCCGTTCGAGAGCTCAAGATGGACCGATCCTTCATCTCGACCATGCTCAGCGACACCGGCAGCCGCGTCATCGTCGACACCACCACCAAGATGGCCCACGCGCTGGGCCTGCGCCTGGTCGCCGAAGGCGTCGAGGACGCAGCGACCGCGGCGGCGCTCGTCGCGATGGACGTCGACCTGCTGCAGGGCTACCACTTCGCACCGCCGATGCCGGCGGCCTCGGTGGGCCCCTGGGTGCGCCAGTGGTCGGCGGCCTCGAGCCCAGCGGCCCTGCTGCTACCGCGGGCCGGCGACACCTACTAGCTGCCTCGCCCCGGCGGGCTGTCTGGCCGGTGCCGCCGGCTCCTCGAACGGCTGGAGCCGGAACGGGTCCGCGGGTGCCGGGAGCCGGAAGTGGTCCCGGGGCGGCACCCGCACGTCCTCCAGGCCCACGCCGAGCGTGATCAGCCGATACGCGTCGGGGAAGTCGCGGCGCTGCCTGACGACGGAGCTGCTGACCCGGGCGAAGACCGGAGCACTGGCCGGCGAGCCGAGATAGGGCGCGGGCTCGGTGCCGGGCAGCGTCTGCATGACGATGCCCACCGACGCCAGCAGGTGGCGAACCCGCTCGTCGACGATGGCGACGATGGCCGCGGCATTGTTGACCCGAACCGCGGTGATGATGCCGTGGTAGAGCGCGAACGCCATCCGTACGCCGTCGGCCTGCAGGCCCGGTCGCACGCCCATCGTGGCAATGTCCCAGGTGCGAGCGAGGTCCACCCCCGCTGCTGCCGCGCTGCGGGGGGCATCAACCGCCCACGGGGGCTGCTGCACGTCGTCGATGGTCTTCAGCGGGCCACGACAGCTGGTGAGGATGCGCGCACAGGCCACGACAGCGTCCCGCTCGTCGGCCAGTGCCAGGAAAACCGAGTTGGCCTCGTACGGCTCGTACTCCTGCGCCAAC
Source organism: Nocardioidaceae bacterium (assembly GCA_013698185.1). Taxonomy (GTDB): domain Bacteria; phylum Actinomycetota; class Actinomycetes; order Propionibacteriales; family Nocardioidaceae; genus JACCVL01. Next base: position 7,790 of record JACCVL010000056.1, on the reverse strand, counting down.
TGCTCGTGGGTGTTGCCGAACCACTGCGAGAAGATGTCGGCCTCACAGTCTCGGGCTGCCGCCAGCAGATCACCGCGAGGGTTGAAGGCCAGCCGCAGGGACCGGCTCATCAGAACTCCCTCGAGACGACGTCGTCGCTGCCGAAGAAGTGCCGCGACAGATCCACGACGGCCGTCGGGCTGAAAGGCTTGCACGCGTACACGTCGACGCTGAAGAACAGCCGCGGGGTGTCCCAGGCATAAAAGTGTGCCCCGGAGGTTTCCCAGTGAATCCAGCCGGCCCAGCCGTACAGCGGCGATCGATGGGTGACGGGCTCGGTGAGGGTGACCATGTCGATGGTGTCGGACAACGCAGTGAGGTACGAGCTGATGCCGATGGCATCGATGGGGGCCGTGCAAAGACCCTCGACCACGAGACGCTGGCGGTAGATCTCAGGGGCGAGGTTGAGCATCGGCATGGCGATGTCGTGCATAGAGACTCCTTAGGGCTGGGGCCGATCGGCCCGGCGGCCGAAGACCGGATAATCCAGGTCGGTACACCGTCGACGGGTAAGGGAAAGCATGACACAGTGTGATGCTTTGAATCGTCAGAGTCACTTACTGGTGCCCCAACACGCGCCGTACTATGACAGACGGGATCTCAGCGTCTGCTCGCCCAGCAACCGGTGTGCCAGTGCCGGCGCTCGGACAGGCCGCTCTCGCCGGCCGCAAAGGCGAGCAACGACGGATCGACCGGCCAGACCACGACGTGCGGTGTCGCGGGTGCCAGCGGTTGTTGGCAGCCAGGGCAGCGATAGGTCCGGGTGGCGGCCGAGCCGGTGACCGGCCGGACGTAGAAGTCGTCCCCGCGGTGGCGCTCTACTCGAGAGGTGCTTGCGCTGCCGAGGCGACTCCCCTCCGCCCGGCGGCGCCGGTGCCGGCGGGCCATGGCGCGCAGTGTGCCAGCCAGGGCGGCCGCCCGTCCCCCTAGGCTCTGCCCGTGCGCCTCGTGATCGCCCGCTGCCAGGTGGACTACGCCGGCCGGCTGTCGGCGCACCTGCCGATGGCCGTCCGGCTGGTGCTGGTCAAGGCGGACGGATCGGTGTCCATCCACGCCGACGACCGTGCGTACAAGCCGTTGAACTGGATGAGCCCGCCCTGCCGCCTCGACGAGGGCCAGGCGGCAGACGGCCGGCTGAAGTGGACCGTACGGGCGGCTCGCACCGAGGACACGCTGCGGATCGTCTTCGCCGAGGTGCTGCATGACTCGACCCACGAGCTGGGAGTCGACCCGGGGCTGGTGAAGGACGGCGTGGAGAGGCACCTGCAAGAGCTGCTCGCCGACCACCCGGGTGTGCTCGGCGAGGGTCTTTCCCTGGTCCGCCGGGAGTACTCCACGGCGATCGGACCGGTCGACCTGCTGTGCCGGGACGCGCTGGGAGCGACCGTCGCGGTGGAGATCAAGCGACGCGGCGAGATCGACGGGGTGGAGCAGCTGGCACGCTACCTCGAGCTGCTCGGCCGCGATCCCCTGCTGGCGCCGGTCCGGGGTGTGCTCGCCGCCCAGGAGATCAAGCCGCAGGCCCGGACCCTGGCCGCCCACCGCGGCATCTCCTGCGTGGTCGTCGACTACGACGTGCTGCGCGGGCTCGACGACCCGGCGCTGCGGCTGTTCTGAGCCGGCGCCGGCGCGCAGCACTGACAGCCGGGGCTCACCGACAGCCGATCGGGCCACCGCGGTCGAGCACCCTGCCAGCCGCGGTGACGAAGCGGAAGCCGAACGACCGCCGTCCGAGCGCGAGCCGAAGGACCCCGTTGCGGTGGGCGATCCGCTTGCGGCTGAGGCGGTCGTGTGGGGAGGAGAACGACCGCAGCTCCGCTCCGCCGGTGCCGACGACGAACTGGCGCATGCCGCGGGCGGCCGCCGAGCCGTCAGCACCGCGGGGGGCGAAACGCTCGTAGTCGTGGTCGTGACCGGTGACCACGACGTCCCCGCCGTTGCGGGCGAGGACCCGCCACATCGGTCGGACGGCCGGGGTGCCGCCGTGCGCACCGCTGGACCAGGGCGGATGGTGCCAGTAGGCCAGCACACAACGGCCAGCGCGCCTGTCCAGGTCACGCCGCAGCCAGTTGACCTGCCGGGACGAGGCACCGCAGCGCACCGACCGGCAGCCGTTGCTGCTGTTGAGCGCCACCACGTGCCATGCGCCGACGTCGAAGCTGTAGTAGCCGTTGCTGCGCCGGTGTGCCCGCCGGCCGAAGTAACGGAAGTAACCGCGGGCGTCGGCGGTGAGGTACTCGTGGTTGCCGGGGACCGGCCGGGTGCGACGCGGGAAACGACCCCACGTCCGGTCGTACTCCGCGACGAACTCGCGGACGGCGCCGCGCTCGTACTGGTTGTCTCCCACGGTGAGCACCCTGGTGGGGTCGATGGCCTCCACCCGACGCGCGGTGCGCGCGGCCGGGCAGCGCGGCGGGGCACAGTCGGAGATATCCCCGGCCGCCACCACGACCACTCGGCCCCGTCCGTTGGCAGCTGCGGCGGCGGCAGCCTGGCGGCCGGCCGATCCGGCCGACTCGGGGGCGGCAACCGCGGTGGGGGTCAGCACGGCTGTAAGCGCGAGCGCGGCTGCGATCGCGGACCGCGACGCCAGCAAAGGCATGGTCGCTGCCGAGTCAGGCGGGTTCGAGATGCAGCACCCGCGTCAGCCTGGTGACCGCCAGGGTGCGGCGCAGGCGCGGATGCGTCCGGTGGACGACCAGGTGGTGGCCCAGGCGGTGCGAGCGCTCGTGCGCGGCGGCGAGCAGCGCCAGACCCAGCCGATCGACCCACTCGACATCGGCGAGGTCGAGCACGACGTCCCCCTCGGCTCGGTCGATGGCCTCGAACAGCACCCGGCGGGCGTGGGCCACCGACACGCCGTCAAGGCGCTCCAACCGCACGGTCATCAACTCGTCCTCCACTGTCCCCCCACCCCGACTACCTGAACAGACGCACCGCCCCGGCAAAAGGTTGCCGGTTGCCTGCGACCAGGTGCCCAACGACACGCGGGTGATACCCGGTATTCGTCACTGTCGCCGCTCAGGTCAGGTGAGATGGCCCGAACGGCCAGGTGCTCAGTCGTCGTAGCGGAAGAATCCGCGCCCGCTCTTGCGCCCGAGCTCGCCTGCCTCCACCATCCGCGACAGCAGCTCGGGCGGGAAGAACTTGGGGTCTGCGGTCTCGGCATGGATGTTCAAGGTGGCGTCTCGCAAGATGTCGACACCGGTGAGGTCGGTGGTGGCCAAGGGTCCCATCGGGTGCCCGAACCCGAGCCGACAGGCCAGGTCGATGTCCGCCGCGGAGGCGACCCCGGCCTCATACAGCGCGACGGCCTCCATCACCAGCGCACTGACGAGCCGCGTGGTGACGAATCCGGCGACGTCCCGTTCCACCACGATGCACGTCTTGCCGGTCCCCTCCGCGAACGCCCGGGCCGTCGCCAGCGTCTCGTCGCTGGTCTTGTGGCCGCGGACGAGCTCGCACAGCCGCATCATCGGCACCGGGGAGAAGAAGTGTGTGCCGACGACCTGCTCAGGGCGCTGGGTGACGGCGGCGATCGACGTCACCGGGATGGCCGAGGTGTTGGTGGCGAGGACGGCGGTCTCGGCGCACAGGCCGTCGAGCGCCCGGAAGACGTCGTGCTTGACGTCGAGGCGCTCGAAGACGGCCTCAACGACCACGTCGGCCTCGGCCGCGACGTCGAGGTCCGTGGTGGTCGCGATCCGGCCCAGGGCAGCGTCGCGGTCGTCGCCGGCGAGCCGGTCCTTGGCCACCAGCCGATCCAGCGAGCTCTCGATCGCCTGCCGGCCCCGGTCGAGTGCACCGTCGGACACATCGCGCAGGCTCACCTGCCAGCCCGCCACCGCGGCGACCTGGGCGATGCCCGAACCCATCAGCCCCGCCCCGACCACGCAGACCTTGCCGGCCATCGGTTCTGCCTCCCACTCCACGGCTCCCACACGCGAGCAGTCGCGCCGCCGTCGAGTCGGCAGCGTAGCCAGGCCAGGACCACTCCGGCACGCCGGTCGGGATGCGGGCACACTGGAGAGGTGCCGGTTGCTGGAATCCCGCTGGTTGGCTCGTCGGGAATCGACTACATCTATATCCCGCTGGTGTCGGCGGTGGTCGTGGGCGTGCTCGGGCTGGTGCTGCGGTGGTCGATGCAGTCCCGCTCCCGCCGTGGTGCCGCCCGGGTGGCCGACCCCTCGCAGGGACTGCTCATCGGCGTGGCGTCGGCCCGCCCCGATGAGGCCGAGCGCATCCGACGACTGCTCACCGACAGCGGGCTGCGGGCCACGTCCCGGCCGCTGTCGTCGCGCCGGCAGGTGCTGGTGTGGCCGGGCGACGTCGACGCCGCGCTGCGGCTGGTGGCGGCCGACCGCGACCGCCGGCGCTGACCGCCAGGTACGGTCACCGCATGGTCAACCTCACCAAGATCTACACCCGCACCGGCGACGGTGGCAGCACCCGTCTCGGCGACATGACGGAGGTCGCCAAGACTGATCTGCGTGTGGCCGCGTACGGCGACGTCAACGAGGCCAACGCGCACCTGGGGGTGGCGGTCGTCCTCGGTGAGCTCGACAGCGACGTGCTGGGTGTGCTGGGTCGGATGCAGAACGACCTGTTCGACGTGGGGGCCGACCTGGCGACGCCGGTGGTCGAGCACCCGGAGTTCCCGCCGCTGCGGGTGCGCGAGGAGGAGGTCGCCCGGCTGGAAGCCTGGTGCGACCACTACAACGAGGCAGTCGAGAAGCTTCGGTCCTTCGTGCTGCCCGGCGGCACCAAGGGGTCGGCCCTGCTGCACGTGGCGACGACTGCGACGCGGCGCGCGGAGCGGTCCACCTGGGCGGCCATCGCCGAGCACGGGACGGCGATCAACCCGGTCGCGGCGCGCTATCTCAACCGGGCGAGCGACCTGCTGTTCATCCTGGCGCGCTACGCCAACCGCGACCACGGTGACGTGTTGTGGAAGCCAGGCGGCGAACGCGACGCCCCCTGAGCCGGCACCGCGCCGTCAGCCGTCCAGGTAGGCGTCGGGCGGTGCCGCCTCCAACCAGGCCAGCAAACCGGTGAAGGCCTCCGGGCTCAACGCCACCTCGACGTCCTGGCCAGCGGTCCGGGAGTCGACCACAACATGGCCGGAGAACAGGGCGTACGCCTCCGAGCCCGCCGGCATCCGTCGGTCCCCCAGCTGCATCGCCTGCCGGTCGAAGACCCGCTTGGGACGAAGCGACAGCGAGAAGACGCGAAACCACTCCAGCCGGTCGCCGCGATAGCGGCCGACGCCAAGGGTCCAGCCGCGCGCGTCCTGCTTCGGGTGCGTGCGCACGCTCATGTCGAACGTCGGCTCGCCCTTGGTCAGCCACCGCCGACGCACCATCAGCGCGAGCAGCACCAGTGCCGCAGCCAGCAGCAGAGCACCGACGGCGTCCAGGACGACCTGCCACCACGGCATGCGCTCGTGCCTGGCCCCCAGCCCGTGACGGACTGTCAGCCAGCTCTTTCGACGGCACGGACTCTGGCCTCGGCGCGACGGACGGCCTCCAGGGCCTCCTCGTCGTCCTCGCCCTCGCTCTGGGCCCGCTCAAGGTCGTGACGGGCCCGCTCGAGGTCGATCTCGTGTGACATCTCGGCCCGCTCGGCCAGGATCGACACCCGGTCGTCGGAGACCGACAAGAAGCCGGCGTCGACCGCCGCCACCCAGACCTCGCCACCGTCCGCGCGCACCTCGACGACGCCCTCGACCAGCACGGCCAGCATCGGGGCGTGCCCGACGAGCACGCCCACGTCGCCCTCGCTGGTACGGGCGATCACCATCGATGCCTCGCCCGACCAGACCACCCGGTCGGCGCTGACCAGCTCAACCTGCAACAGCGCCTCGGCCATCAGTTCCCCTTCTGCAGCTCAGACCACTTGCGCTCGACATCGTCCAGCCCACCACACATGAAGAACGCCTGCTCGGCGACGTGGTCGAACTCGCCGTCGGAGATCTTGGTGAACGCCTCGATGGTGTCCTCCAGCGACACCGTCGAGCCCTCGATGCCGGTGAACTGCTTGGCCACGTAGGTGTTCTGCGACAAGAAGCGCTGGATGCGCCGGGCGCGCGACACCACGACCTTGTCCTCCTCGGACAGCTCGTCGACGCCGAGGATCGCGATGATGTCCTGCAGCTCCTTGTTGCGCTGCAGGATCTGCTTGACGCGGACGGCCGTCCGGTAGTGGTCGTCGGCGATGTAGCGCGGGTCGAGGATCCGCGACGTCGAGGTCAGCGGGTCCACCGCGGGATAGATGCCGAGCGAGGCGATGTCTCGCGACAGCTCGGTGGTGGCGTCCAGGTGGGCGAACGTCGTCGCCGGAGCCGGGTCGGTGTAGTCGTCTGCGGGCACGTAGATGGCCTGCATCGAGGTGATCGAGTGTCCCCGGGTGGACGTGATCCGCTCCTGCAAGGTGCCCATCTCGTCGGCCAACGTGGGCTGGTAGCCGACGGCCGACGGCATCCGCCCGAGCAGCGTCGAGACCTCCTGGCCGGCCTGGGTGAAGCGGAAGATGTTGTCGATGAACAGCAGCACGTCCTGGTTCTGCACGTCGCGGAAGTACTCGGCCATCGTCAAGGCAGACAGCGCGACCCGGAGCCGGGCACCGGGCGGCTCGTCCATCTGGCCGAAGACGAGCGCGGTCTGACCGATGACCTCGGACTCGGTCATCTCCTCGATCAGGTCGTTGCCCTCCCGGGTGCGCTCGCCAACGCCGGCGAACACCGACACACCTTCGTGGTCGCGCGCGACGCGGGCGATCATCTCCTGGATCAGCACGGTCTTGCCGACACCGGCACCGCCGAACAGGCCGATCTTGCCGCCGAGCACGTACGGGGTGAGCAGGTCGATGACCTTGATGCCGGTGTGGAACATCTCGGTCTTGGACTCGAGCTGGTCGAACGCCGGCGCCTTGCGGTGGATCGACCACCGCTCCTCCACGTCGAGGGTCTCGTCCTCGGTGAGGTTGAGGCAGTCGCCGATGGTGTTGAACACGTGGCCCTTGGTGACGTCACCGACGGGCACGCTGATGCCCTCACCGGTGTCGTGCACCCTGGCCCCACGTACCACCCCGTCGGTGGGTTGCATGGAGACCGCACGCACCATGCCGTCACCGATGTGGTGCTCGACCTCGAGGGTGAGGGTGCGCTCGGTGTCGCCCAGCGTCACGTCCACGGTCAACGCGTTGTAGATCTCCGGCATCTCGTCGACGGAGAACTCAACGTCGACGACGGGTCCGATGACGCGCGCGACCCGCCCGAAACCCCCGGTGGACTCGTCGGGCTCGGCGGTCTCGTTGTCACTCAACGTGGCGGTCATGGTCTCACTCACTCCCTGCGGTTGCGTCGGCCAGTGCGTTGGCACCGCCGACGATCTCACTGATCTCCTGGGTGATGCCGGCCTGGCGGGCCTGGTTGGCGATGCGGGTGTACTTCTGGATCAGGTCCTCGGCGTTGTCCGTCGCTGACTTCATCGCCCGCTGCCGCGCGGCCAGCTCGGAGGCGGCCGCCTGCAACAGGCAGGCGAAGATGCGGCTGGTCACGTAGCGCGGCAGCAGCGCGTCGAGCACCTCGGCGGCCGACGGCTCGAACTCGTACAGCGGGAGCACTTCGCCCTCCTGCGGGGCGTCGTCCTCGTCCAGCACGCCCTCGACCACCTCCAGCGGCAGCAGCCGGATGACGTCGGGCTCTTGCACCAGCATCGAGCGGAAACGGGTGAACACGACGTGCACCTCGT
>JACCVL010000038.1 GCA_013698185.1 Nocardioidaceae bacterium | reverse complement strand
AGATGTCTGCGGTGGCAAGTGCCAGGTGCTGGACGCCGGGGGCGCGGTAGAACTCGAGGAACTCGTCGATCTGGCTCTTGCGCTTGGCGATCGCCGGCTCGTTGAGCGGGAACTTCACCCGGTGGTTCCCGTTGGCCACCACCTTGCTCATCAGCGCGGAGTAGTCGGTGGCGATGTCGTCACCGATGAACTCGGCCATGTTCACGAATCCCATCACCCGGTTGTAGAAGCCGACCCACGCATCCATCTGTCCGAGCTCGACGTTGCCGACCACGTGGTCCAGCGCCTGGAACAAGCGCCTCGGTGCACCGTCGCGCTTGACGAAGGTCGAGCCGCGCGCGACGTAGCCGGGCAGGTACGGGCCGGTGTAGCCGGAGCGGTCGACCAGCGAGTGCCGGGTGTCGCCGTACGCAGCGATCGCCGCCAGCCGCACGGTGCCGTGTTCGTCGGTGCGGTCGTGCGGCTCCTCCAGCACGGTTGCGCCCTGCGACCGCGCGTGGGCGATGCAACGGTCGACGTCGGGCACTTCCAGCGCGATGTCGCGCACGCCGTCGCCGTGGGCCCGGTGATGGTCGAGCAGGGGGCTGTCGGGGTCCACCCCACCGGTGATCACGAACCGGCACGACCCGGCCTTGAGCACGAACGCCTTGTGGTCGCGGTTGCCGGTCTCCGGCCCCGAGTAGGCGACCAGCTCCATGCCGAACGCCGACTGGTAGTAGTGCGCGGTCTGGGTCGCGTTGCCGACGACGAAGACCACGGCGTCCCAGCCGGTGACCGGGAACGGGTCGCGCGAGGCGTCGTAGTCGATGAGCCCCACCAGCTGCTTGAGCTGGTCGACGTCGAGGTGGGCCTGGCGTTCCTGCGGGGTCAACGTCTGCGTCATGATGGCTAGCATGATCAGATCCGACAGAATGCGCAACGATGTAGTCTCGTGCTAGACAGCCTGACCAGTTCATAGCCACATGCACCGCTGATAGCGGCGCAACCTGCCCAGGAGGTAGACCATGGCCGACACGGCACGGGTAGATGCGCTCGACACCGCGATGCTGCAATTGTTCGCCGCCGAGCCGCGGATCGGCGTCCTGGAGGCCTCCCGCCGGCTCGGGGTGGCCCGCGGCACGGTGCAGACCCGGCTGGACCGGCTGGCCGCTGACGGCGTGATCCGCGACTGGGCCCCGCAGCTCGACCCGGCCGCGCTGGGTTGGCCGGTGACGGCGTTCCTCACCCTGCAGATCCGCCAGCACGGTGGCCACGACCCGGTGGGCCAGCACCTCGCCGGCATCCCCGAGGTGCTGGAGGTGCACACCATCACCGGCTCGGGTGACCTGTGGTGCCGGGTGGTGGCCCGCTCCAACACCGACCTGCAGCGGGTGATCGACGCGGTGGTGGCCTACCCCCGCGTGGAGCGGGTGGCGACGGTCATCGCGTTGGCCACCCAGGTGCACGCCCGGGTGGTGCCTCTGCTCGGGCACGCTCCGGCCTGACCCCGCGATCCTCCGTCCGCTGCCAGGGCCGACGCTCAGCGCAGTGCCACGGCCACCTCGTTCGCCGCCAACAGCACCGGTGGCCCCACCCGGTCGGCGTCCAGCGCACCCAGCGTCACCACCCCCCACCGAGGCCGTCAGTCCAGGCACGCCAGCACCCGCAGGCCCCGGTCTAGCGGCTGCGACGTCTCAGTGGCCACAGTGGCGAGTTCAGTGGTTGACGGCGGTATCAAACCCCTGTAGACGAACTCCTCGCCGGTGTGACGACCCTGCCCTCGGTGCTGCCCCGGTCGTCACGATGCGGCTGGGCGCTGACTGCCACGGTCTGCGGGCACTACGGTGAGCACGGCTCGCACCTGAGAGGGGTCGTCGCGCTGAGAGAGCCCGTCAGCAGCTCCGGGGCACGACCGCCGATGACGTCGGCGGCCGGGCGGGCGGCTGTGCCCGGGCAAGCTCCCCTCTGGCAGCAGGCGGCGGAGTCCTTCGCCGCCTGGCGCTGCGGCGATCGCGACGCGCTCGACCGCCTGGTGCGCGCGGTGAGCCCCGTGCTGTGGCAGGTGGTGCGTGCCTACGGTCTGGACCGCGACAGCGCCGACGACGTCGTGCAGACCACCTGGCTGACGCTGGTACGCACGGGCGACGCCGTCCGCGACGAGCGAGCGGTGCTGCGGTGGCTCACCGTCACGGCGCGTCGCGAGGCCTGGCGGGTGGCTGAGACGACGCGGCGCATGCGCCCCAGTGACGACGGGTCGCTCGAGGCCGCGCTGCCGGCGCACGCCAGCGCCGAGGTCGAGGCCGTGTTCGACGACGAGCAGCGCACACTGTGGGCGATGGTAGAGGCGCTGTCGGCACGCTGCCAGCGACTGCTCCGGGTGGTGGCCTTCAGCGATCGGCCCGACTATGCCGGGATCGCCACCTCCTTGCAGATGCCTGTGGGCAGCATCGGGCCCACCCGGGCGCGGTGCCTGACCAAGCTGCGCACCCTGATCGAGACAGCGGGAGGCCCGCGATGAGCGACCGCACAACCGCCGGCGGCGAGGCGTTGCTGCTGGCTCGCTTGCGCCGGCTCTGGCAGTCGATTGACCCGGCGCCGGACGACCTCGCCGACCGGGCGCTGTTCGCGCTCGACCTTGACGACCTGGACACCGAGTTCGAGCTGTTGCGGCTCACCGACCGCGGCGACGCGCTCGCCGGTACGAGGGCGACCGCCGAGCCGTCGGCATCCATGGTCACCCACATCACCTTCGCCGGACAGAGCACGACGGTGATGCTGGCGGTCGGGCCCGCGGCCGCCCGGCCCGACCGGCGCCGCATCGACGGATGGATCGCGCCGGCCGGCGCATGCCGCGTGGTGGCGCACACCGCCGAGGGGGAGACGCTGAGCACCGCCGACGAGACGGGCCGGTTCGTGCTCGCGGACGTGCCGGCGGGGATGCTCCGCCTGCTGATTTTTCTCCATCGGACCGCGGCGGAGGCCGCAGCCGGGCCGCCCATGCCATTCGTCACACCCACCGTGGAGGTATGAGGTCGATGGTGCCCCGTTGCCGGATCCGACGCGACGACCAGGCCCCCCGGGCCCGCGACGTCGATCCGCCGTACCCGCCCGCGTCGGCGCTGTCGGCCTACCCCGGCCGCCCGCTGATCCGGGTGCTCGACCCGGCCACCGCGGTCCGACTGCCAGGCCAGGAGCGGCTGCACGCCACCGCGTACGTCGCCGACCGGCTGCTGCTTCCGGTCGAGCTGACCGACGACGACCGGAGTACGGTTCTGGCCGCTCTGACCCAGGCGGCCGCGCCATACGTCACCGCCGAGCCTGAGGACAAGGACCGGAGCGCGCAGCGCACCCGCGTGCGACTGTCCAGCACCGACGGGCAGGAGCGGACCTACGGTGTCGTCGCCGTGCAGCTGCGCCCGGCCGACGGTCAGGCGGCCGCGCCGGACGCCTGGGCCGTGCTGCAGGCGGCCCGCGCGACGGGGGACGACAGCGGGCTGCTCGCCCGCGTCCAGCTGGACCACGTGCTGTTCGCCTGCGTCGGCCCGATCGGGTCGCCGTTCCACGCACCCGGCCCCTTTCACGCGCCCGGTCCCTTTCACGCGCCGGGGGGGATCGGGGAGGGGTCGGCGATCGCGGACTACGGCTTCGCCGGCGGGGGCGGGCGCCAGCCGGTGACCTGGCTCGGTGGCCCGCCTGCTCGTCGCGAGGTCAAGAACCGTCGCCCCCGGGTGGCCGTGTTGGACACCGGGTGCGGGCGGCACCGGTGGTGGGATGACTCGAGCGACGAGCGTCCCGGCGCCGAAACGATCGTGACTCGTGGAGCGCGCCTCGACGGCGACCCCGTTGGCCTTCACGACCCCACCACCGACCCGGAGATCACCGGGGATCTGGCGGGGCCGCTCGACGGCGCCATCGACGCGGTCGCCGGACACGGCACCTTCATCACCGGGCTGGTGCACCAGACGTGCCCGGACGCCGACATCGTGTCGCTGCGGGTCGTGCACTCCGACGGCGTCATCCTCGAGAGCGACCTCGTCGATGCCCTGGCGGGCCTCGCCGAGCTGGTGCGGCGGCACGCGCACGGCGAACCGGGCGGCCTCGCGATCGACGTCGTCAATCTGTCCATGGGCTACTACCACGAGACCCCGCTCGACCCGCTTTTCGACCCGACGATGTACGGGTTGCTGGAGGCGATGGGCCGCTGCGGCACCGTTGTCGTCACGGCCGCCGGCAACGACGCGGTCTCGCGGCCGATGTATCCCGCGGCGTTCTCGCCGTGGCCGCAGGGTTACGTGCCGGCACCGGCTGCCGAGTGCGCGCCGGTTGTGGCGGTCGGGGCCGAGAACCCCGACGGCACCGTGGCCCTGTTCAGCAATACTGGACCGTGGGTGCACGTGTGGGCGCCGGGCGCCGCTCTGGTCAGCACTATGCCCGAGACGTTCGACGGCGGCTTCCAGCCGCAGGGGCGCACGTTCGCCCTCGGCCAAGTGCGCGCCTCGCTCGATCCCGACAGCTTCCGATCGGGCTTCGGGGTGTGGAGCGGCACGTCGTTCTCAGCTCCGGTGGTGGCCGGTGAGGTCGCCGCCGCGCTGCTCGCAGCGTCGGAGTCGGGCGACCATCCGCTGCGCGACGAGGAGCCTGGACCCGCCGCGCTAGTGGCCAGGGCGTGGGACGCGCTAGAGCACAGCACTGCACTGACGCCATCATGACCGGATGCTGTCCGCGATGGAGTTGTACGACCGGGCGATCCACGCCGTCGACCGCGGCCGCCACGGCGAGGGAAACCGACTCCTGATCCGAGCACTTCCACGCAGCGACAACGACACCGTGCGGGCCCGCATCCTGCTGCACCTGGCCTACCAGCAGGCCGAGCGTGGCAACGTGGCTGACGGCCTGACCATGCTCGCTGACGCAGAGCGGCCGGGCCTCCCCCGCGAGGTCGCCGCGCTGATCGCGAGCAACCGCGGGCTGCTGCTGATGCGCAGCGGCAACGCGGGCGACGCCCTGGCGTCCTTCACGGTTGCTATGAACGGCCTGGGGGACGAGCCGGGACCGCTGGCCCGGGCGGCGCTCAACCGCGGAAACGTCTATCTGCAACTGCGCAACCTCCCCGCCGCCGCTTCCGACTTCCGACGTTGCTCGGAGGTCGCGTCGGCCCACGGGCTCGGCGTACACCGTGCACAGGCCGAGCACAACCTCGGCTACGTCGAGCTGTTGGCCGGCGAGCTGCCGTCGGCGTTGCGGCGGATGGAGTCGGTGCGTCCGGTGCTGGCGGAGATGTCGTCCACCTTCGCGGCGGTGTGCGACACCGACCGCGCTCAGGCGTTGCTGGCCGCGGGACTCACCTCCGATGCCGACACGACGCTCGCCTCGGCGGCCGCGGCGTTCGGCCGTCGACGGCTGCGGCAGAGCCAGGCCGAGGCCGAGCTGCTGCGAGCACACCTGGCGCTCACCTTGGGCCGGCCGACCGACGCGGTAG
>JACCVL010000032.1 GCA_013698185.1 Nocardioidaceae bacterium | reverse complement strand
CGCGTCGACAGCGGGGTAGAAGCCCAGGTCGCAGAGGTGGTCGGCCTCGTCGAGAACCACCATCTCCACGTCGTCGAGGCGGCAGGCGCCGCGCTTGATCAGGTCGTCCAGGCGGCCCGGGGTGGCGACCACCAGGTCGACGCCCTGCTTGAGCCGCTTGAGCTGGCGGTCGTACGGCGCACCGCCGTACACGGTGACCAGCCGCAGCTGAAGTGTGTGAGCCAGCGGCTCGAGCTCGGCCCGGACCTGGTTGGCAAGCTCGCGGGTCGGCAGCACGATCAGCGCTCGCGGGGCGTGCGGGCGACGGCGGCCGCCGGCGAGCCGGGCCAGCAGCGGCAGGCCGAAGGCCAGGGTCTTGCCGGAGCCGGTACGGGCGCGGCCGAGCACATCCCGCCCGGCCAGCGCGTCGGGCACGACGGCGGACTGCACCGGGGTGGGAACGGTGATGCCTTGGCGGGCGAGCCCCTCGGTGACCCGGGGCGGCAAGCCCATCGCGGCAAAGTCAGGGTTGTCGGAGGGCGAAGAGATGATGGGCAGGACGGTGGTGTCGACGGACACGTCGATGTCTCCAGGCGGTTCGGCACACGGGCGGCGCCCGCGCTGTCGGGTCGTCCGAGCCAGGACCGCGGCGCGGTCCGTGTGAGCCCTGCTGGACGCTGAGCACCCGATCAGTTCTGGCACGAAGCCTGGTGCCGGGCACGAAGACGGCCCCGAATGCCGGGGCCGTGGCTAATGCCGAGGCTACCAGCCGCTGCAGGCGCTACCCGCCAATGGAGCTCCACATCGGTGAGACGTCGACCACCCGGGCGCCGGGGTGCACCTAACGATCGTCGACGGCGGCGAGACGGCCCAGCAGGAACGCCCGCTCGGGGCCGGCATCGGTGTGATCGAGCGCGAGCCGGCACTCCGCGGCGGCCTCAGCATCGCGGCCGAGGCGGCGCAGCAGATCGGCGCGCGCCGACGGGAGGTAGCGATAGCCGTCCATCGTCGGGTCGGCTCGGAGCAGGTCGAGGTGGTCGAGGCCCGCCTGCGGGCCGTCGGCCATCGCCACGGCAACGGCGCGGTTGAGCGCCACCACCGGTGACGGCCATGCCTCGAGCAGCAGGTCGTACAGGCCGACGATCTGACGCCAGTCGGTGTCGGCCCACCGCGGTGCCTCGGCGTGCAGCGCGGCGATCGCCGCCTGCAGGGTAAACCGCCCCGGCCGGCCGCCACGCAACGACGCGGTCACGAGCCGATGACCCTCGGCAATCGCCGCCCGGTCCCAGCCCGTCCGGTCCTGGTCCTCGAGCAGGACGAGCCTGCCCGCGGCGTCGAGGCGCCCGGTCCGGCGGACGTCGGTGAGCACGATCAGGGCCAGCAGCCCCCGTACCTCCCGCTCGTCGGGCATCAGGCTCAGCAAGGTCCGGGCCAGCTGCACCGCCCGGGCCACGAGCTCGGGTCGGACGAGCCGCTCGCCGCCGCCGCCGTGGCCGACGGTGCAGACCAGGTGCACCACGGTGAGCACGGCGTCGAGACGCTCGGGAAGCTCTGCGGCGAGCGGGACGCGGTACGGGATGCGGGCGGCGGCGATCTTTGCCTTGGCCCGGGTCACCCGGGCGGCCATCGTGGACTGGCTCACCAGGAACGCCGCCGCGATATCCGCGATCGACAGCCCGCATACCAGCCGGAGGGTGAGGGCGACCTGTGCCTCGCGCGCCAACGCCGGGTGGCAGCAGGTGAACACCAGCCGGAGCCGGTCGTCGGGCACGGCCAGCCCGACGCCGTCCACCGTCTCGACCACCAGGTCCTCCACCGGCTCGGTGCTCTGGGGCTCGACGAGCGGCGGCAGCTTGGTACGCAGCGTCTGCCCGCGGCGCATCACGTCGAGCGCCCGGCGCCTGGCACTCGTGGTCAGCCAGGCGCCCGGCGAGCGCGGGACCCCGTCGCGCGGCCAGGTCTCGACAGCGGCGGCGAACGCGTCGGCGGTGGCGTCCTCGGCGACGTCGATGTCGCGGGTGACGAGCGCGGTTGCCGCCAGCACGAAGGCCCACTCCTTCGCGGTAGGCCCGCGCGAGGGCGGCAGCCGTACCGGCGGCAACCGGTTCAGGCACGGGT
>JACCVL010000157.1 GCA_013698185.1 Nocardioidaceae bacterium | reverse complement strand
GCGTCGCTGCACCCGGCCGCCGAGCGCGAGCTGCTGCAACGGGTCGACGCGCTGGTCGCCGAGCGCGAGCGGGTGGTGGCTGGCCTCGCCGCGGCGGGGTGGTCGGTGCCGACGACCCAGGCGAACTTCGTCTGGCTGGCACTCGACGGCGAGGGTGCCGCCACCGCCTTCGCCGCGGCCGCCGAGGAAGCAGGCGTCACCGTGCGCCCCTTCGCGGGCCACGGGGTGCGGGTCACCGTTGCCGAGGCGGCTGCCAACGACGTCTTCCTGCAGGTGGCGGCGCGCAGAAACTGAGTGGTGACTGTCATACCTGCCGCTTAGGCTGCTCCTTACCGCCCGCCGCACAGGAGCTTTCTCCCGCATGCCACCCCGTACCGTCACCGCGCCCCATTCCGCCGTTGCTGATCCGTCTCGGCGGCGGGCCGGCACGTCGCTGTGGCGACTGCGGGGCTACCTCGCGCCCTACGTCGGCTCGCTGGTGGTCATGGCGCTGTCGGCGGTGGGAGCCGTCGCCGTAGCCCTGGCCATCCCCCTGGTCATCCGGGCGATCATCGATGGCCCGATCACCAACGGTGACCGCTCGGGGATCTGGCCGCTGGGGCTGCTGGCCCTGGTGCTGGGAGTGGTCGAGGCCGCGCTGATCCTGCTGCGTCGCTGGGTGCAGGCCAGCGCGGTCCTCGGGCTCGAGACCGCCCTGCGCAGCGACCTGTACGCCACGCTGAACTCGCTGCCGATGGCCTTCCACAGCCGCTGGCAGAGCGGGCAGCTGCTGTCGCGGGTGACCATCGACCTGTCGACGATCCGGCGCTTCTCCGGCTTCGGGGTGCTGTTCCTCGTCATCAACGTGGTGCAGCTGGTGGCCACCGTCGCGGTCATGTTGCACCTGTACTGGCCACTCGGACTCGTGGTCGCGGTTGCCGCGGTGCCGATCATCTGGTTGTCGCGCTCGTTCGAGCACCGCTACGTCGTGGTGTCGCGGCGGGTGCAGGATCAGCAGGGCGATGTCGCGAGCCAGGTCGAGGAGTCCGCCCTCGGCATGCGGGTGATCCGCTCCTTCGGTCGCCGTGACCTCGCCTTCGACAAGTACGACCGCGAGGCGAGCCGACTGTTCGACAGCTCTGTCGACAAGGTGCGGCTGTCGGCGCGGTTCTGGACGTTCCTGGAGATCATCCCCAACGTCGCGCTGGCGCTCGTACTGCTGCTCGGCGCGATCGCCGCCGGCAACGAGTCGCTGTCGCCCGGCACCCTGGTCGCCTTCATCACGCTGATGCTGTCGCTGGTGTGGCCGGTGGCGGCGCTGGGCGTGATCTTGTCCATGGCGCAGGAGGCGATGACCGCCGCCGACCGGGTAGTCGAGGTGCTCGACACCGCGCCGGCCATCGTCGGTGGCACCCGGGTGCTCGAACGGCCGCGGGGGCACCTGCGCTTCGAGGGCGTCGGGTTCACCTTTCCCGACGCCGACCGCCCGCTGCTGCACGGTGTCGACCTGGACGTGGCCCCCGGTGAGACCGTCGCGGTCGTCGGTGCGACCGGCTCGGGCAAGACGACGCTGACCGCGCTGGTGCCGCGGCTGCACGACGTCACCGCGGGGCGCATCACCGTGGACGGTGTCGACGTCCGCGAGCTGACGCTGCCGTGTCTGCGCCGGGTCGTCGCCACCGCATTCGAGGAGCCCACGCTGTTCAGCATGAGCGCACGCGAGAACGTCACGCTCGGGCGCCCCGATGCCAGCGAGGCCGACGTCCGCGAGGCGTTGGAGGTGGCCCAGGCGGGCTTCGTGCACGACCTGCCCTGGGGACTCGACACCCGCATCGGCGAGCAGGGCATGTCGCTGTCCGGTGGCCAGCGCCAGCGACTGGCGCTGGCACGGGCCGTGCTGGCCCGGCCGAGGATCCTCGTGCTGGACGACACCCTGTCCGCCCTCGACGTGCACACCGAGGCGCTAGTCGAGACCGCGCTGCGGGCCGTGCTCCGCGACGCCACCGGCATCGTGGTGGCACACCGCGCGTCGACGGTGCTGCTCGCCGACCGGGTCGCTCTGCTGGCGGGAGGCACCATCACGTCGGTCGGCCGGCACAGCGAGCTACTCGCGACCGTCCCCGCCTACCGCGAGCTGCTGTCGGCTGACGCCGACCTCGCCGGCGCAGCCGAGGTGGCCTGATGAGCACCGCGCACGACTGGCGCGGGGTGGCCGCGGAGAGCCAGGACGACTTCACCGACCGGGTGTCGCTACTGCTGCGGGACCGGTCCCGGCGGCTGCTGTCGTCACTGCTGCGACCGCACAGGCGGACCCTCGCCGTCGTGCTGGCCGTCGTGCTGGTCGAGAACGCCGCCCGGCTGGCCATCCCGTACCTGGTCAAGGTGGGCATCGACAGCGGCATCCCGCCGATGCAGGCCGGTGCGGGCAGCCGCGTGCTGCTGACGGTCACCGGGGTCGTGCTCGTGACCGTGCTGGTGCAGGCCGTCGCGCGCCAGGCCTTCCTGACGATCAGCGGGCAGGTGGGTCAGCGGGTGCTGCTCGAGCTCCGCCGGCGGTTGTTTCGGCACTTCCAGCGGCTGAGCCCGGCCTTCCACGACCGTTACACCTCCGGGCGGGTGATCAGCCGGATGACGTCCGACGTCGAGGCCATCGACGAGATGCTCGACACCGGCTTCGACGGGCTGGTCAACGCCGCTCTCACCCTGGTCGGCACGGCCGTGCTGCTGCTGGTGCTCGACCTCGAGCTCGGCCTCGTCGCGCTGGGCAGCTTCCCGCTGCTGCTGTGGCTGAGTGCCTGGTTTCGCCGCGAGTCGGCCAGCGCCTACCGGCGTACGCGCGAGTCGGTTGCCGCCGTGATTGTGCACTTCGTGGAGACGATGACCGGCATCCGGGCCGTGCAGGCGTTTCGCCGCGAGGCGCGCAACGAGGAGATCTTCGACCAGGTCAACGACGACTACCGGCTGGCGAACATGCGGGCGTTCCGCCTGGTCGGCCTGTTCATGCCGGGCATCAAGCTGATCGGCAACGTCACGATCGCGATCACGCTGGTCGTCGGGGCCTACCGCGCCTTCGACGGCGCGGTGAGCGTCGGTGTGCTGGCCGCCTTCTTGATCTACCTGCGCCAGTTTTTCGAGCCGATGCAGGAGATCAGCCAGTTCTACAACACCTTCCAGTCCGCGGGCGCCGCCTTGGAGAAGCTGTCCGGCGTCCTCGAGGAGGAGCCCGACGTCGCCGAGCCCACCGTGGCGGTGCCGCTGCGCGACGCCCACGGCGCGGTCCGGTTCGAGCGGGTGGGCTTCTGCTACGTCGAGGACCGCCCGGTGCTGCGGGCCCTCGAGCTCGACGTGCCGGCCGGCCAGACACTGGCCCTCGTCGGTGCCACCGGCGCCGGCAAGACCACCGTCGCCACGTTGATGGCGCGTTTCTACGATCCCACGCGGGGACGGGTGTTGCTGGACGGGATCGACCTACGGGACCTGTCGGAGGCCGACCTGCGCAACGCGGTCGTGCTGGTCACCCAGGAGAACTTCGTGTTCGCGGGCACGATCGCCGACAACATCCGCTTCGGTCGGCCCGATGCCACCGACGCGGAGGTACGGGCGGCGGCCGAGGCCATCGGCGCCGACACCTTCATCGCCGACCTCCCCGAGGGGTACCGCACGCCTGTCGAGTCGCGCGGGGGCCGGCTGTCGGCCGGGCAGCGCCAGCTCGTGGCGTTCGCCCGGGCATTCCTCGCCGACCCTGCGGTGCTGATCCTCGACGAAGCGACCTCGTCACTTGACGTGCCCAGCGAGCGGCTCGTGCAGCGGGCCATGCACACGATCCTGGCGGAGCGTACGGCCATCATCATCGCCCACCGGCTGTCCACGGTGGAGATCGCCGACCGGGTGCTCGTGCTCGAGGACGGCGCCGTGGTCGAGGACGGCTCACCGGCTGAGCTGGTCGCCACCGGCGGCGGCCGTTACGCCGGTCTGCACGACGCCTGGCTGGAGTCCCTGGTCTGAGCGCGGGTAGCGTTACCGTGAGCACGTGCACCACCTCCGCACGTTGCGAGCGGTGGCGGCTTCTTCTCACGGCCCCGGCGACCCCGGGCGGACTGACGAAGGGAGTGCGGGTGAGCAACGATGGCTCGGACAGCTTGGTGCAGCTCCTGACGCCGGAGGGTGAGCGGCGTGAGCATCCCGTCTACCGCTGCGACCTCGACGACCAGGCGATCCGCGGTCTCTACCGCGACCTGGTGCTGACCCGGCGCATCGACACCGAGGCGACTGCGCTGCAACGCCAGGGCGAGCTCGGCATCTGGGCGTCGAACCTCGGCCAGGAGGCGGCGCAGATCGGCTCCGGGCGTGCCCTGCGCGGTCAGGACCACGCGTTCCCCACTTACCGCGAGCACGGCGTCGCCTGGTGCCGCGGGGTGGACCCGCTGCGGCTGCTCGGCCTGTTCCGCGGCGTCGACCAGGGCGGCTGGGACCCGCGCGAGACCAACTTCCACCTGTACACGATCGTGATCGGCGCGCAGACGTTGCACGCCACCGGGTATGCGATGGGCATCCAGCGCGACGGCGCCGTCGGCACCGGCGACGCCGAGCGCGACGCCGCGGTGGTCGCCTACTTCGGCGACGGTGCCACCAGCCAGGGCGACGTCAATGAGGCGTTCATCTGGGCCAGCGTGCTGAACGCACCGGTGGTCTTCTTCTGCCAGAACAACCAGTGGGCGATCTCGGAGCCGATGGAGCGGCAGAGCCGCATCCCGCTGTTCCAGCGGGCGCAGGGTTTCGGGTTCCCCGGTGTGCAGGTCGACGGCAACGACGTCCTGGCCTGCCATGCGGTGACGACGGCGGCCTTGCAGCGGGCCCGCGACGGGCAGGGGCCGACGCTGGTCGAGGCCTTCACCTACCGGATGGGTGCGCACACGACGTCGGACGACCCGACCCGCTACCAGCTCCGTGAGGACCTCGAGCACTGGAAGCTCAAGGACCCCATCGCCCGGCTGAAGGCGTACCTGATCCGCGGCGGCCTGATCGAGGAGGCCTTCCTCACGGAGCTGGCGGCCGAGTCCGACGCGATCGCTCAGCGGCTGCGCGAGGGGTGCCTGAGCATGCCTGACCCGGACGTGCTCGATATCTTCGATCAGGTCTATGCCGAGCAGACCACCGAGCTAGCCCAGCAGAAGGAGCAGTACGCGGCCTACCTGTCGAGCTTCGACACCAGCCCCGAGGGGGCGCCGGCATGACCCAGCTGACGCTCGCCAAGGCGCTCACCCACGGGCTCCGCAAGGCCATGGAGGCCGACCCCAAGGTGCTCATCATGGGCGAGGACGTCGGCAAGCTCGGCGGTGTCTTCCGGGTCACCGACGGGCTGCAGAAGGACTTCGGCGAGGACCGGGTCATCGACACTCCGCTCGCGG
>JACCVL010000008.1 GCA_013698185.1 Nocardioidaceae bacterium | reverse complement strand
GGCCCGCCGTCAGCTGCCGAGCACCTCGCGGCGCCGTCGCGCCCACGCCAGCGCGTCACGCACCCCGTCAGCCTCGCTGAGCTCGCTGCGCCAGCCGAGCAAGCGCGCCGCCTTGTCGCTGCGCGTGCAGCAGCCGATCACGTCACCGGGCCGTGGCTCCGCCTCGTCCACGTCGAGTGACTCGCCGACGACGGACTCGAAGGCGGCCACCAGCTCACGGACGGTCGTCCCGCGGCCGGTGCCCAGGTTGACCACCGAGTAGCCGTGCGGGCCGGTCACCACCTGGTCGAAGCGTTGCAGCGCCGCGACGTGGGCGCGGGCCAGGTCCCAGACGTGGATGTAGTCGCGTAGCCCGGTCCCGTCCCTGGTCGCCCACGAGGTGCCCGTGATCGTGAACCGCTCACCCCGCTCATAGGCCTGCAGCAGCTTGCCGAGGGCGTGGCTGGGGGCGGGCGCCTGCAACCCGGTACGCAGCTGTGGATCGGCGCCGATGGGGTTGAAGTAGCGCAGCGAGATCACCCGCAACGGGTACGCCTCTGCGGCGTCGGCGAGCACCTGCTCCACCATCGCCTTGCTGCGGGCGTACGGGCTGCTCGGCTCCAGCGCGCTGTCCTCGTCCACGGTCAGATCGTCGTCGGGGCGGTAGATCGACGCCGAGGAGCTGAACACGAAGCGGTCGACGCCGCGCGCCTGCAGGCAGTCCACTAGCTCGACGGTCTTGGCGACGTTGGTCCGGTAGTAACCCAGCGGGTCGGCCACCGACTCGGGTACGACGACCTTGGCCGCGCAGTGCACGGTGGCCACGATGTCGCCGTGCGCGTCGAGGATCTGGTCCAGCAGGGCCCGGTCGGCGACGTCACCCACGTACGCCTCGCGGCCCACCATGAACTCGGATCGACCGGTGCTCAGGTCATCGAGCAGCACCGGGGTGATGCCGGCGTCGAGGCAGGCCGAGGCGATCGTGCTGCCGATGAAACCGGCACCGCCGGTGATCAGGACCTTCACTCCAACGACCGCCTTCGCAGTGGTCCGGTCAGCCGTGACCGTATCGTCAGCGTCTGTGCCCGACGTCTACCCCGTGGTGATCGCCGCGATCACCACCGGCTTTCGCGCGCTCGGCCTGCGTATCACCGTCACCGGCGACGAGCACGTACCGCGGTCGGGACCGGCGGTGCTTGCCGCTAACCACTCCAGCTTCTTCGACTTCGCGCTGATGGGACTGGCCGCGCGGCGGTCGCGGCGTCACGTACGTTTCCTGATCCGGCGCGACGTGTGGGAACACCGCCTGCTCAACCCGGCGATGCGCTCGATGCGGCACATCCCGGTGGACCGCGCCGCGCCCGCCGCGGCGCTGCTCGCCGCCCGCTCCGCCCTCGCGGATGGCGAGGTCGTCGGCGTCTTCCCCGAGGCGGGGGTGAGCCGCTCGTTCACGATCCGCCCGATGATGCCCGGCGCCGCGAGCCTGTCGCTGCACGAGCGGGCGCCGCTGCTGCCGATGGCGATCTGGGGGCCGCAGCGGCTCTATACCGCCGGTCGACAGCTGTCGTTGCGGCGCGGGCAGGCGGTCCGGCTGTTGATCGGCCCGCCGTTGGCCGGACGAGACGATGACGACGTCCGCGAACACACCCGCGACCTGGGTCGTCGGCTGGGAGAGCTGCTGGAGCAGGCCCAGCGCGAACATCCCGACCAGCCGGGGATGGGCGAACACGCCTGGTGGCACCCGGCCCACCTGGGTGGTGCCGCGCCGACACCGGCGGACGCCCGAGCGGTCGAGGGGCCGATGCCACCCGGCGCCGTGGCGCCGCTTTTCGATGCCTACTAGGTCGGCCCCGCCTACGACACGATCAGGCGACGGCGCGCGATCAGATCGCCGATCGTTGCCGCCGAGGCCGCCGGAGCCAACAGGTTGCCCTGTCCGAGCTGGCAGCCGAGCTCCCGCAGGGCAGCGAGCTGCTGGGGCGTCTCGATGCCCTCGGCGATCACCGGCATGCCCAGGCCGTGAGCCATCCGGACGATCGCGCCGGTGACCTGTCGGTCGCGCTTGTCGTCCAGGTCGGCCACGAAGGTCTGGTCGACCTTGAGGATGTCGACGTCGAAGCGGCGAAGGTACGACAACGACGAGTAGCCGCTGCCGAAGTCGTCGATGCCGAGCTTCAGACCGAGCCTTTGCAGCTCGCGCAGCACGTCGGTGTGCTGTTCGATGTCGCTGAACACGCTCTCGGTGAGTTCGAGCACGAGTGCCTCGGGGTCGAGGGCAGCCTCGTCCAACGCTCTCTCGACCGAGGTGAACAGGCCGGGATCACTGAGTTGATGCACCGACAGGTTCACGCCCAGGCCGAACTCCTGCTCGCGGAGCAGCTGGCGTTTCCACTGCGCCACCTGGATGGCGGCGCGTCGCAGCACCTGCTCGCCGAGTGCGCCCACGAGCCCGCACTGCTCTGCCACCTGCACGAAGGTCGTCGGCGCGACCGCTGTGCCCTCGTCGTCGGTGAGTCGTGCCAGCGCCTCCACCCCGACAGTCGCGCCACTGCTGAGGTTGACCACCGGCTGGTAGTGCACGTCGAGGCTGCCGTCCTCGATCGCGGTCCGCAGCAGCCGCTCGATTCGCGCGGCGGCCGGCGGCCGGCGGACGAGCGCGGTCGCGGTTGGGGAGTAGGTGGCGATCTGACCTGCACCGGTCTGCTTGGCGGTCAGCATGGCCGCCTCGGCGCGGGCCACCAGCTCCTCGGCGTCGAGGTCCTCGTCACGG
The DNA here is from genome assembly GCA_013698185.1 of Nocardioidaceae bacterium. Taxonomy (GTDB): domain Bacteria; phylum Actinomycetota; class Actinomycetes; order Propionibacteriales; family Nocardioidaceae; genus JACCVL01. The sequence continues at coordinate 1,521 of JACCVL010000008.1, read as the reverse complement.
CTGTGGGCGATCCCGATGCTGGCCGAGAGCTGGACCGCTGCTCCGGTGATGTAGAAGGGTCGTCCCAGCTCGCCCGCAATACGGGTCGCGAGCCGCTCGGCGTGGGTGGGGTCGCCCGCCGGCATGTCGGGGCACATCACCGCGAACGAGTCACCGCCCAGGCGCGCTGAGGTGTCGGTGGCCCGCACGACGTCGTCGAGTCGCCTGGCGGCCTGCCGCAGTACGTGGTTGCCGACGGCGTGGCCGTGGGTGTCGTTGACGGAGGTGAAACCGTCGAGGTCAACGAAGAGTAGGGCCACGGACCGGGAGCCGCCGGCGTCCTCGCCGAGGCGCAGATCGGTGCGCCGGTCGAGCAGCACCCGGTTGGGCAGTCCGGCGGGTGCCTCTCGCTCGGCGCGAGCCGACAAGACGGCTTCGATGGCCCGCTGGGAGGTGACGTCGCGTAGCCCGATAACGGCGCCGAGCACGGCTCCGTCCTCGTCTTGGATACGCCGGCCGGTGCAGGACACCAGCCGCCGTGGACGCCCCGGCGGAGCCAGTACGACCTCCTGACCGTCCACCACCTCGCCGTTCAGCGCCCGCAGCAACGGCAGTTCGTCGGCGGGCACCCGCTCGCGGCTTCCGGGGCGGTAGACGACGAAGGAGTCGGCCATGGCACCCGGCTCGATGGTGTCGCCGACGTCAAAGCCGTGCAGGTCACGACCCACCCTGTTGACCAGGCTCAGGCGCCCATGCTCGTCGCAGGCCATGATGCCCACGTCGAGGCCGTCCATCAGTGCCTCGGCCAGTGCGGCCTGCTTGAGCAGCGTCTGCCGCGGCTCGCTCGATCGGGCCGCGGGGGTGACGTTGCGCACAGTCATGCACCCCACCCTCCGGCTCATCGGCACGCACGTTGGCAGCAGCGGAACACATCGCCACGAGTCCGGCGAGTGGCTCGATCCGGATGCTGACCGTACGGCGGCCCATATCAGCCGACCGGGCCATTGCAGTACGGGCTCAGCCGATGTCCTTGGGTGCCGGCAGCCGGCCGGCACCCTCGCCGTACACCGAGAGGTAGGAGTCGATGTCGTCTTCGGCGACCGCGGTCCAGAGATCCTGCGACTGGGCCTCGTCGAGGCGCACGATGCTGGCGCCGGAGCTGGTGGAGTCGAAGGCACCGAACGGTGCGGTCACGAACGTCACGTCGTCGCGCCCGAGTCCCCGCAGGGACAGCGCCAGGCTGCGCATCTCGCCGGTGTCCAGGGAGTCGTCCACGGTGAGGCTGCCGACGATGGCGTTGAGGACGGGTGTCAGCGTGAACGGGTTGTTGAGCGTCCCGCCGCCGAGCAGCTTGTTCATCAGCGAGCGGATGAAGTTCTGCTGCCGGTCGATGCGCCCGAAGTCGCCGTCCGGCAGGCTGTAGCGGGTCCGTACGTAGCGCAGTGCCTGTTCGCCGTTGAGCACCTGCCGGCCCGCCTGGACCAGGCCCGTCTTGTCCTCAGCAGTCGTGGGGGGTACGTAGACCTCGACCCCGCCGAGCGC
>JACCVL010000299.1 GCA_013698185.1 Nocardioidaceae bacterium | reverse complement strand
TCGTCGTCGGCTTCGTCGGTCTCGTCGGCAGCTTCAGCGCCGGAGGAACCCTCTTGGGTGGTCGCTTCGGCGGCACCGTCGCCTCCGTCGCCACCGGAGCCGTCAGCCCCGTCGGCCCCGTCGGCCCCATCCGGGTCCTCGGTGTCAGTCTGGTCGTCGGCACTGTCCTCGCCGCCCGACTCGCCACCGCTGTCCTCGCCGCCCGACTCGCCACCGCTGTCCTCGCCGCCGGACTCACTTGCGTCACCGACCGTCGCCAGCTCGGCGCCGACCTCGACGGTCTCGTCCTCCGCCACCTTGATCTCCAGCAGCGCGCCGGCGACCGGGGACGGGATCTCGGTGTCGACCTTGTCGGTGGACACCTCGAGCAACGGCTCGTCGACCTCGACGGTGTCGCCCGGCTGCTTGAGCCAGCGGGTGACGGTGCCTTCGGTGACGCTCTCGCCGAGCGCCGGAAGCGTGACCGGGGTCGCCATGTTGTGCCCTTGTCTGTCGAGGATCAGCCGAGTGGACGTACTGCGTTGGTGCAGCCCTAGTGAACCTAGCGCTCAGGCGTGGGAGTGCAACGGTTTCCCGGCCAGCGCCAGCGAGGCCTCCCCGAGCGACTCGTTCTGGGTCGGGTGGGAGTGCAGCAGCGCGGCGACGTCGTCGGGGAAGGCCTCCCAGTTGACGGTGAGCGTGGCCTCACCGATCTGTTCGCCCATCCGGTCGCCGATCATGTGCACTCCGACGATGGGGCCGTCTTTCTCCCGGACGAGCTTGACAAGTCCGCCGGTCTGGAGGATCTGGCTCTTGCCGTTGCCGCCGAGGTTGTACTCGTAGGTCTCCACCGAGTCGTAGCGCTCCTTGGCCTCTGCCTCGGTCAGCCCGACCGAGGCGAGCTCGGGGTTGCAGTACGTGACGCGCGGGATGCCGGAGTCGACGATCGGCATCGGCTCCAGCCCCGCGATCTCCTCGGCGACGAAGATGCCGTGCGCGAAGCCTCGGTGGGCAAGCTGCAGCCCGGGCACCAGGTCCCCGACGGCGAAGATTCCGTCGACGTTGGTGCGCAGCCGCTCGTCGGTCGGCACCCAGCCGCGGTCGAGGGTGACGCCCTGCTCCTCGAAGCCCATGCCCTCGGACTGCGGGCCGCGACCGACCGCCACCAGCAGCACGTCGGCCTCCAGGGTGTCGCCACCCTCCAGGGTGACCGTGACTCCTGAGTCGCTCTGCTCGACGGACTCGAACTTGGTGCCGGTCTTGAAGGTGATCTTGCGCTTACTGAAGGCGCGCTCCAGATTCTTCGACAGCACCGCCTCCTCGGCCGGTACGAGCCGGGGGAGTGCCTCGATGATGGTCACCTCGGCGCCGAAGGACCGCCACACCGAGGCGAACTCCACGCCGATCACCGAGCCCCCGATGATGACCGCTCGGCCCGGGACGTCGGTCAGGCTGATCGCCTGCTGACTGGTCATCACCCGCCCGCCGAGCTCGAGGCCGGGCAGGGTGCGGGCGTACGAGCCGGTGGCCAGCACGATGTTCTTGCCGGTGAGGCGGCGCCCGCCGACCTCGACAGTGTCGGCGGCGACGAGCCTGCCCTCACCCTCGACGATCTCGATCTTGGCGGCGGAGAAAAGGCCCTGCAGCCCCTTGAACAGACGGGTGACGACCCCGTCCTTGTAGCTGTTGACCGCCGACATGTCGATGCCCTCGAGGGACGCCTTGACCCCGACCGCACCGCCGTCGCGCACATGGTCGGCGACTTCACCGGCGTGCAGCAGCGCCTTGGTCGGTATGCAGCCCCAGTGCAGACAGGTGCCACCGAGCTTGTCCTTCTCGACGACGACCACCTTGAGGCCGAGCTGTTGGGCTCGTAGGGCGCAGGCGTAACCGCCGCTGCCGCCGCCGAGAACCACCACGTCGTAGTTGTCGTCGCTCACCGCTGTCCTTCCCGCGCGTTCATCCTCGACCCAGGCCGACACCGGGCATGCGCTGACGGCCGCGACTGCATCTTGTCACTGCCCGAGCCGACGCACGAACGAGGCTCCGCGATCGCCGCGGAACGCAGCGCCGCGGGTGCCACACTGGTCGAGGTTGGCGCGGCTGTGGGCAACCAGCCCGGCACGCCCGCGGTGACGAGAGGACGTGGCGATGCGGTTCCGGCGACGACGGCGCGGCGGCGCGGATGGCCCCACCACGATGGATCGCGAGTCGGCTTCGGTGGACCGCAAGCACCTGGAGGACTTCGTCGCGACCCGCACCGGTGTCGAGGGATTCCTGGAGCCGCGCACCGCCGTCACGGAGGTCACGATCCTGCTGGTCGCCGTCGACGGCGAGTGGACGCGCAGACGAGTGCCCTCGGCGCAGTGGGCGCACAACTGGGCCAACAAGCTGGGGGTGCCGACGTACGACGCCGCCGTGGTCGGTTATCCGCAGCGGATGCGCGAGTGGAACCGGCGCCAGAAGGACGCCGGCGCGTGACCCCGGTCAGACGTCCTCGAGCAGGTCGCCGGTAGCGGCCTCCTGAGCCAGCCGCACCAGCGTGCGGACCGCCGCACCCGTGCCGCCCTTGGGGGTGTACCCGTGCGCGTCGCCGTCGTTGTACGCCGGGCCGGCGACGTCCAGGTGCACCCACCGCGCGTCCTTGACGAACGCTCGCAGGAAAGCGGCGGCGAACAGCGTTCCGCCGTACGGCTCGGGGTTGTGCTGGCGCAGGTCGGCCATGACCGACGAGGTCACCTTGGCGCCGATGTCCTCGGGGATGGGCAGCGGCCACATCGCCTCACCGGCACGCCCGGCCACCGCGGGGATGCGGTGCAGCAGCGCCTCGTCGTTGGACAGCACTCCGCCGACGCGGGTCCCCAGGGCCACCATGCACGCGCCGGTCAGCGTCGCCACGTCGACCACCAGGTCCGGCTCGTCCTCGACTGCCATGTCGAGCGCATCACCCAGGACCAGGCGGCCCTCGGCGTCGGTGTTGAGCACCTCGACGGTCTTGCCGTTGCGCATGGTCAGCACGTCACCCGGCCGGGCCGCGGTGCCGCTCGGCATGTTCTCTGCCAACGGGGCGTAGGCGGTCACCGCCACCGGCAGGCCGAGCTCGGCGATCGCGTACGTCGCGGCGACGACCGCCGCCGCGCCGCTCATGTCACACTTCATCGTCATCATCGACGTGCCCGGCTTGAGAGACAGCCCGCCGGAGTCGAACGTGATGCCCTTGCCGACGAGCGCGATGCGCGCGGCCGGGCGTCGTGGCGACCAGGTGAGCTGCGCCAGTCGCGGCGGGTGCACCGAGCCCTGGCCGACGCCGAGGATGCCGCCGCAACCCTGCTTGGCGAGCTCCTTGTCGTCGAGGATCGTCACCTTCACCTTGGCGTCGCTCTTGTGCGCCGCGATCTGCTCGGCAAAGACCGCCGGAGTCAGGTCGTTGGGTGGGGTGTTGACCCAGTCCCGGGCCATGTTGACGGCTCGACACACGATCTGGGCGGTGTCCACCGCCTGCTTGATGTCGCGGCTCCTGGCCCGGTCGCAGAGCACCACGACGTCGCTCGGGCGGCCGTTGGACTCAGCCGTGCGGTAGGCGTCGTAGCTGTACAGCCCCAACAGCGCCCCCTCACCGACCGCCTGCACGTCAGCGGCTCCTTCAACCGGTAGTGCCAGTGCGACCGAGACGGCGTTCGAGACCGCCTGGACCCCGGCGGCCGCGGCGCGGCGCAACCGTTCGGAGTCGAGCGAGTCGGCGTCCCCCAGCCCGACCGCCACGACCAGCGCCGTGTCGACCACGTGCGCCGAGGGAAGCTTGGCGACCTGGCCGGGCTTGCCCTCGAACCCGAGGCTGCTCAGCATGGGTACGAAGCCGCGCCCGAAGGCTTTGGCCACGTCGGTGGCTTCGTCGACGGCCACCAGGCCCTTTCCCGTCTGGACCACTCCGATCACGACGGCATCGGTACGGACGGTGCTGGCCTTGGTGGAACGGGCGCTGAGCGTGGGCACGGGGCGGACCTCCGACGGTGGACCGGTGAGTGGTGGTGGCACTGTGCCGCTGAGGTTAGCGAGTGGCTCTGGGTGAGTCCTCGGCTGCGTGCGCCGACTGCGTGGCGAGCGATAGGTTCCCGGCATGGGCGATCTGTCGGACGGCGCTTCGCCCGGCGATTCGCAGCTGCGCCGCTCACCCCTGCACGACCGGCACGTCGCGCTCGGTGCCAAGACCGCCCCGTTCGGTGGCTGGGAGATGCCGTTGGAGTACGCCGGCGGTGGGGTGCTCAAGGAGCACTCGGCGGTCCGCGAGGCGGTCGGCGTGTTCGACGTCAGCCACCTCGGCACGCTTCGGGTCCGCGGCCGCGGCGCCCGGGCGCACGTCGACTCCTGCCTCACCAACTCCCTGGACCGGATCGGGCCCGGACAGGCGCAGTACACGCTGGCCTGCGATGAGGCGACCGGCGGGGTGGTCGACGACCTGATCGCCTACCTCGTCAGCGACGACGACCTGCTGCTCGTGCCCAACGCGGCCAACGCCGCCGAGGTCGCCCGGCGGCTGCGCGCCGCGGCACCCGACGGCATCGAGGTCGTGGACCTGCACGAGCAGGAGGCCATCCTCGCGGTGCAGGGCCCGCGCTGCGACGAGGTGCTCGCCGCGCTGGGGCTGCCGGTGGCCCACCCGTACATGTCGTTTGAGTCGGGGGCGGTCGGCGACGTGCGGGTGGTGGTGTGCCGCACCGGCTACACCGGCGAGCGCGGCTACGAGCTCGTGCTGCCGAGCGAGGGAGCCCCTCGCGTGTGGGACCAATTGTTGGAGCTCGGCGCACCGTACGGCATCCGTCCCTGCGGGCTGGGGGCCCGCGACACCCTGCGCACGGAGATGGGCTACCCCCTGCACGGTCACGAGCTGAGCCTCGACATCAGCCCCGTGAAGGCCCGTGTGGTGTGGGCGGTCGGCTGGGACAAGCCGGCCTTCTGGGGCCGCGAGGTGCTGGTCGCCGAGCGCGCCGCCAAGGCGGGGCCGCTGCTGCGCGGGCTGAAGGCGCTCGGGCGGGGCATCCCGCGACCCGGCATGCAGGTCACCGGCTCCGATGAGGGTGACGGTGCTCTCGGCACCGTGACGTCGGGGACGTTCTCGCCGACCCTGCGCAGCGGCATCGGCCTGGCCCTGCTCGACCGGTCGGTCGTCGACGGCGACGTCGTGGTGGTCGAGATGCGCGGGCGCCAGGAGGCGTTCACCGTGACCAAGCCACCGTTCGTCGAGACCTCCATCCGCTGAGCCGTCGCGCCGGTTGTCCGTAGGCTGCGCTCATGGCATGGACCTGGCGCTTCGAGACGCGTACCGGTGAGACTGTCGAGCCACCGGAGGGGGCCGCCGCGGTCTTCCCCGCACAAGCCGACGCCGAGACGTGGTTGGGAGAGGAGTTTCCTGACCTGCTCGAGGCCGGTATCGACCAGGTGGTGCTGCTCGAGGGCACCCGCGAGGTGTACGGCCCGATGAGCCTGCACGTCGCCTGAGCCGGCGCACCGGGGGGACCCCGCCGGCAGGCGGGGCGTCAGCACGCGCCGGCAGGCGGCGCGTCAGCACGCCACCGCCGCCAGGCGGGTCAGTCGGCGAGCGTGACCCCCGCGAGCACCACCCGGCGGCGCTGGGCCAGCCGCTCAGCCTCATCGCGGATTGTGGCCTCGAGATGAGGCGAAAGCGCGGCCCACGGCTGCACCTGGACGGTCAACTGTGCACCCGCCTTGCGCGGTCGCCATGTCCCGGCGATCTCACCGTCGACCAGGACCGCCCCCGGCCGCCCCAGTGCCGGCCACAGCGACTTGGCACGCACCGCATCGTCGACCAGCAGTCGCCGGTCCCTGGCCTGCAGGAACAGGTCGAACGGCCCCAGCAACCTGGTCAGCGGCGCTGGTCCGGCGGCGAGCTCGGCCTCGTCGGCTGCCAGCAGCCAGCGCCGCTCACCCTCGACCGATACCTCGACGACGTCGGCCGGCCACCGGGCGCGTACGTCCGCAACCGGCGCTTCGAGGTAGTCCGCAACGTGTCTGGGCGTCGCAGGTCCGAGCAACCGGAGGTAGGCGCGGACGACGTCGAATCGGGCCGGCGTCGTGGGTGCACGCACGAAGCCGGGGATCGGCCGCAGCACCGGCGGCGAGGTATTGGCCTCCAGCTCCAGCCCCGCCCGCAGCGCCGCCAGCCGGAACGGCATCTCGTACAGGTGGGTGGTGTCGCAGGGGCGGCAGTGCCGCAGGTACGGCGGGTCCATCACGGCGGTGACCTGGCGGGAGACCTCGCCCTTGACCATCGGTCGGGTCACGATGGACCTCATCGCGGTGGCGACGGCGTCGAGTGCCGCGACCGTGTCGATCCCTGCTGAGCGCAGCGGCTTGGCCGCGTCGAAGATCCGCTTGCTCGCATCCGACTCGGAGAAGGGCGCCACCGCCGTGGCGACAAAGGGGAGGTCTCGCCGGCGGTAGAGATGCGGCGCGCCGCGCAGGGTCCAGACCCGCACCAGCTCCGAGCCCGCCAGCTCAGAGACGTCGATGCCACGTTGGGCCAGCGCCCACATCGCGCCGTCCGGTCCGGTGTCTTGCACCCCCACATCGAGCACCGCGGTATCGGTGAGCGTGCCGGACGTGCGGTCCAGCTGCTGGGCACGAACCCGGAAGCTCAGCACCTGCTCGCGCGCGTACGAGGCGACCACCCGTCCACCGTAGGGCTGGCACAGCCCCGTACGGCGCCGGGACCGTCCGGGGGTGCTGCCGCGCGTTACCGTGACCGGGCCCGGGCGCGAGACTGCGCTGCCCAGCTGCCGACGGAGGCACGAGCCCGTGAGCGCGCGCTTCGAGGAGCTCCACTGGAGCCAGACCAAGATGGGTCCCCTCTGTCTGCGACGGAGACTGGAGCCGTCGCTCCAGGTTGACGTGTACGAGGTCAAGCTCGGCGACGAGTTCCTGATGTCCAGCCTGTTCACCATCGCCGAGATCGAGCTCGCACGCCTCGGCCTGGCCGAGGTCTCCGGCACCGACCTCGACGTCGTCGTCGGGGGACTCGGACTCGGCTACACCGCACAAGCCGTGCTGGCCGACCGGCGCGTCCGTTCGCTGGTCGTGGTGGAGGCGCTCGCCGCGGTGATCGGGTGGCACGAGCACGGGCTGCTGCCAGCCGCTGCCGGCCTGACGGCGGACCCGCGCACCCGGCTGGTCAACGACGACTTCTTCGCCTTGGCGCAGGCAGCTGTCGGTTTCGCGCCCGGGCTGCCGGGTCGGCGGTTCCACCTCATCTGCCTGGACGTCGACCACACGCCACGGCACGTCCTGCACCCGAGCCATGCTGCGTTCTACACCGCTGCGGGGCTGCGTCGGCTCACGAAGCATCTGCACCCCGGTGGCGTGTTCGCGCTGTGGTCGGACGCCCCCCCGGACGCCGACTTCGGCGCCGTGCTGGCAGCGGTCTTCGTCCGGTCGACGGCGTACGTGGTCGCCTTCCCCAACCACCTCACCGGCGGGGAGTCGGCCAACACGGTCTACGTCGCCTCGACCAGCTAGCGACCCGTGCCGTCAGGCAGCAGAGTACGGGTTCAAAGCGGCGGCGATCCACGTTCGGACCGAGGCCGGCCGGGGGCCGACCGCAGTTACCAGCGGGGGTGGATGGCTTCGCGCAGGTGAGCGTCGTAGATCCTCCGCACGCCCTGGTCGAAGGCGTCGCCCAGTGGCGCGACCCGTCCAGCCGCGGCGTTCGAGCGGACCTGGTCGACGTTGCGTGCCCCGGGGATGACGCTCGCGACCTCCGGATGCTGCCACACCCAGGCGATCGCCGCCTGGGCCGAGGTGGTGCCGGCCGGTGCCTGCTCGGAGACGAGTGCGCCGAACTCAGCGGCGGCGCTGACGCCGGTGGTGTAGTCCACCCCGGAGAAGGTCTCACCGACGTCGAAGGCGCTGCCGTCGCGGTTGTAGCTGCGGTGGTCGTCATCAGCGAACGTCGTGCTGGCGTCGTACTTACCGGAGAGCAGCCCCGAGGCCAGCGGGACCCGCACGATGAGCCCGACACCGGCCTTGGCCGCGGCCGGGAAGACGTCGTCGAGCGGCTTCAGCCGAAAGGCGTTCACGATGATCTGGACCGTCGCGACGTGCGGACGGGCGATCGCCGCGAGGGCTTCCTCCACCTTCTCGACGCTCACGCCATAGCTCGCGATCGCGCCTTCCTCGACGAGGGTGTCGAGCGCGTCGTAGACCGCGTCATCGGAGTAGACCGAGGTCGGCGGGCAGTGCAGTTGCACCAAGTCGAGCGTGTCGACCCCCAGGTTGCGGCGGGACCGGTCGGTCCAGGCCCGGAAGTTGTCCAGCACGTAGTTCTGCGGCACTTGGTCCACCCGGCGGCCCATCTTGGTGGCCACGGTGATCTCCGAGTCTGAGCCGGCGGCGCGCTCGCGCAAGAACGTTGCGATGAGTCGCTCGCTGCGGCCGTCGCCGTACACGTCGGCGGTGTCGAAGAAGGTCACACCCTCCTGCGCCGCCGCATCGAGCACGGCGAGTGCGTCGCCCTCGGAGACCTCGCCCCAGTCCGCACCGAGCTGCCACGTGCCGAGCCCGACCACCGACACCGACCGACCGGTGCGACCCAACCTGCGCTGGTCCATGCGCCTGCCCCTCTGTGATGTCTGTGCGTCCGACCCCGCGATGACGCCTCGACCGCTGCTCGGTCCGGACGACTCGCCAAGGCGACCACCGTAGAGGCCTGCCTGCCGACCGGGCGGGCCCGGCCACCCGCTGCCGACCGGGCGGGCCCGGCCACCCGCTGCCGGCTGGGTGCCCCCCGGCCACAGCCATTCCTCACTAGAGCTTGACAGGGGCCATGCCAGGGAGGACGCTCCTGGTCATGGTAGGAACGCCTAATCGAGATAGGCAAGCCGAACGACGTGAGGCGACCCATGCCGAGATCCTCAGCGTCGCCTGGGATGTTGCCGAAGAGCACGGCATCGCCGGCCTCACGCTGCGGGAGGTCGCCGTCCGAATCGGTATGAAGCCACCGTCGTTGTACAGCCACTTCGACTCCAAGAACGCCATCTATGACGCCATGTTCGAGCAGGCATGGACTCAGTACGCCGCGATCGTGGATGACGTCGCCACGGACCTTCCCCCAAACCCCCGCCAGGCACTGCGCGTCCTCGCTGAGACGTTCTTCGACTTCGCGACGGCACACGCGCCCCGCCATCAGCTGATGAGTCAACGTGTCGTCCCCGGGTTCGAGCCGAGCGCGAGTGCCTACGGACCGGCTGTCCAGGTGCTCGACCAGTTCCAATCCCGGTTGCGGAGTCTGGGCGTCGACGACCCGGCTGGCGTCGACCTCGTAACCGCCCTGATCGGCGGGCTCGTCAACCAGCAGATCGCCAATGATCCCGGCGGTTCCCGGTGGCGAGATCTGTTGCCGCGCGCCATCAACATGTACGCCGACGAGGTAGGGCTCGCTCGGCGCGAACCCAGGAGATCCCCATGACCGCGAACGAGCACCAGCCCATGGCAGCGCGTCGACCCGCGCTCGACCGAGCAACCGCGATGCATCTCGCCGAGACCGAGTACCAGCGCTTTCTCGCAATGCTTCAACAGCTCGCTCCCGAGGGTTGGCGCCGGCCGACTGACTGTGACGGCTGGGACGTCAGGGCCGTCGCCGGCCACTGCCTGGGTATGGCCGAGATGGCGGCGTCACTGCGTCAGATGCTGCACCAGATGAGTGCGGCCAAGCGTCGGGGAGGCGTCCCGATCGACGCGCTAACGGCCGTGCAAGTGGAGGAGCGGGCTGACCTGACTCCTGACCAGGTGACCGCCAGGTTCGCGCGTGTCGGCCCCAAAGCGGCGCGTAGCCGCCGCCGCACTCCCGGGTTCGTTCGGCGGCGCGAGATGCCAGACCGACAGCCCGTAGGCGACACGACTGAGGCGTGGACCTTCGGTTACCTGGTCGACGTCATTTTGACCCGCGATCCATGGATGCATCGCGCGGACATCGCTCGCGCAACCGGCACGGTGATGGAGCTGACCCCCGACCATGACGGCGTCCTGGTCGCCGACGTGGTCCAGGAGTGGGCTGAGCGACAGACCACTCCAGCAGCACTCGAGCTCACTGGGCCCGCGGGCGGATCTTGGCCAGGCACCGGTGAGCCCGCGGTCGTCGACGCGATCGACTTCTGCCGCGCCCTGTCGGGTCGGGGCGGTGTTGTCGCCACCCGCGGGGTGCACGTTCCGTTCTGAGGTGTGCCGCATGTGACCGGTCGGCTGCCGGGCTGAGGACCGAGACTCCGGACAACCCGTCGTGGTCAACCGGCCGCGGCGGTGTCGCCCCGTACGGGTCGTCGTTAGCCGGGGCGGCTCCGCGTTCGCGCTCAGCGCTTCTTGCCGGGCGGCACGATCTCGGGCTTGCTCTTCGCGTCGGTCTTGGCGTGCTTCTCGGCGCGCTTCTCCTTGAGGGACTTGCCCGCCTTCTTGGTCAGGTGTTGTCGGGGTGACTTGTCGGCCATGATTGCTCCCTGGGGGTGAACGCCTGGTTGGTCAGCAGGGTTCTGACAATAGCCCTTACGGGCCCCGCTGGTGGCAAAGTTTTTCCGGGTCGACGCGGCGTAACATGACGCCTCGTGGCTGACCCATTGTGGTATGTGGCGTACGGGTCGAACCTACGTCTGGAGCGGCTTTCCTGTTACGTGGCTGGAGGTCGCCCTGAAGGGGGCGCCAGGACCTACCCCGGCTGCCGTGACACTCGAGCTCCGGAGCAAATGGCGCCAATCGTGCTTGCGGGCCGGATCTACTTCGCCGGCGAGTCGCTGGTGTGGGGCGGAGGAATGGCCTTCTACGATCGCGATGCCAAGGGTTCGGTAGCCGCCCGGGCGTATCTCCTGACCTTGGGTCAGTTCAGCGATATTGCCGCGCAGGAGATGAGAAGGGCTCCGGGCCAGGATCTTGATCTCGGCAATCTCGGCGAACTCGGAGACGAGGGGCTGTACAGGCTCGGCCCTGGACGGTACGAGACCATTATCCCCGTGGGTTGGCGGGCTGGCTTCCCCATGTTGACGATCACCGCGAGCAGTCCCAACGAGCTGCCCCTCGCCCCACCCTCGCGGGCGTATCTGTCGTCCATTGCGGCCGGCCTGCGGGAGTCTCATGGATGGACCCCGACGCAGATCGCGGAGTACCTGGCCGACGCGCCTGGGGTGGCACCACCGTGGTCGCACGAAGGACTCGTGGCCGTGGCGGACGCAGCCATGGTCGCCGACCCAGGCCCCTTGTCAGGCGTCGACTGACCGAGCTAGTCAGGTCACGGGCAAATGCCAGTGGAGGCGGTCGCATCTGGACTTGCATGTGAGGCGAACACCGGTTCGATCTCGGGTCCAGGGCGTATCCTCGACTCATGGCTGCTGCCCTCAGTGATGCTTCGGCAAATGCCGTGCTCGACGCGCTGCCTGACGCGACCGCGGTCCTCGACCGCGCCGGATCCATTGTCGCCGTCAACCACGCCTGGAGGATGTTCGCCCTGGATAACGGTGGGGTGCCGGCCGCCACCGGCGTCGGGGTGAACTACTTGGATCTGTGCGCACGGTCGGCAGCCGCCGGATGCGATGACGCAGGCGTGGTCGCCGCTGGCCTGCAGGCTGTACTTGCCGGGGACACCGTCGACAGCGAGCTCGAGTACCCGTGTCCGTCCCCGGCGGCGAACCGCTGGTTTCTCCTGCGCATCACACCACTGGCAGGGCCGACACCGGGCGCCGTCGCATCCCATGTCAACATCACCCGGCGCAAGATGGCAGAGAATATCGTCGCCCACGAGGCGGCCCACGATCCGCTCACCGGCTTAGCGAATCGCACGTTGTTCACCACCCGGCTCACCGAGGCATTGACCCCCCGTAGTGGGAGGCGCGACGTCGCCGACGTGGGTCTGCTTTACCTCGATCTGGATGGTTTCAAGCCCGTCAACGACACCCATGGCCATGACGCCGGCGATGAAGTGCTCGTCGTCGCCGCCCACCGACTCCGGCAGCACGTGCGACCCCAGGACACCGTCGCACGTCTCGGCGGCGACGAGTTCGCGGTGACCGCGCCGCGTATCACGGCCGCGGGCCTTACCGCCCTGGCTGCGCGCCTGACCCACGCTTTGGC
>JACCVL010000154.1 GCA_013698185.1 Nocardioidaceae bacterium | reverse complement strand
ACGACCGCATCTCCTGCTCGGCCATCCACGACAACGTGTCCGGCTCCGGCCAGTAGCCGCGCAGGCCGATCTGCAGGAACCGGTCGCCACGCAGGGCGCCGGACTCGATCAGCCGGCGCATCGGCTGGCCATGGCCGTAGAGCGAGCCGAACTCGATGTCACCGGTGTCGGCGTGTGCGTCGAAATGCAGCATCGACACCCTGCCGAAGCCGTGGTGGCGGGCGACTCCGGTCGCGTCGGGCAGCGTCACCGTGTGGTCGCCGCCGAGCACCAGCGGGACCGCGCCGGCCGCTGTCACGGCCTGCACGGCCGCCTCCAGGTCGGCGATGGACCGCTCGGCGTCGCCGGAGTACATCTCGACGTCGCCGGCATCCCGGACGTCGAGGTCCCGCAGCGCGTCGGTGCGCAGGGCGAGGTGCGGACGGGAGCCATCGGCCGGCAGATAACACGCCTGCCGGATCGCCTGCGGGCCGAAGCGCGTACCCGGGCGGTGCGAGGTGCCACCGTCGAACGGTGCACCCACGATCACGACGTCGGCGCCGGCCATCGTCGCCGGGTCGGCATGGTCGCAGGGCGCGACGCCGAGAAAGGTCACGTCTGGGCCAAACTGCGCGCCGTACCGAACCATGGTCCACTCCCGGGTAAGCAACGGAATCCGTTGTCTGAGTAACGTTGGCACACGAAAAGTTTGCTGTCACGCAGGTAGACCGACGGATTCACTTGCCTGCGGCTGCCAGCGTCCGGCAGACTGCCTGCACGTGACCCGGGAGGAAGCCCCCATGACGACCACGCCGCAAACGGTGCCACAGGACGAGCACCAGCAGCCAGACCAGGCTGCGTTGCAAGACTCGGCGCGTGACCACCTGTGGATGCACTTCACCCGGCACTCGACGTACCGGACCAGCGACGTGCCCACGATCGTGCGCGGCGACGGGGCCTACATCTACGACGTGCGAGGCAGGCGTTATCTCGACGGGCTGTCCGGGCTGTTCGTGGTGCAGGTGGGTCATGGCCGCAACGAGCTCGCCCAAGCCGCCGCCAAGCAGGCCGGGGAGCTCGCGTTCTTCCCGCTGTGGTCGTACGCCCACCCGACGGCCATCCAGCTCGCCGACCGGATCGCCGGCTATGCGCCCGGTGACCTCAACAAGGTCTTCTTCACCACCGGCGGGGGCGAGGCCGTGGAGAGCGCCTGGAAGCTGGCCAAGCAGTACTTCAAGCTCACCGGCAAGCCGACCAAGCACAAGGTGATCAGCCGCGCCATCGCCTACCACGGCACCCCGCAGGGAGCGCTGTCGATCACCGGCCTGCCCGGCATGAAGGCGCCCTTCGAGCCGCTGGTGCCGAGCACATTCCGGGTGCCGAACACCAACATCTATCGCGCACCGGTTCACGGTGACGACCCAGAGGCGTTCGGCCGGTGGGCGGCGGACCGCATCGATGAGGCTATCGATTTCGAGGGCGCTGACACCGTCGCCGCGGTCTTCCTCGAGCCGGTGCAGAACTCCGGCGGTTGCTTCCCGCCCCCGCCCGGCTACTTCCAGCGGGTTCGTGAGATCTGCGACAAACACGACGTGCTGCTGGTGTCCGACGAGGTCATCTGCGCCTTCGGGCGGCTCGGCCACATGTTCGCCGCCGAGCGCTACGGCTACCAGCCCGACATCATCACCTGCGCCAAGGGGCTCACCTCGGGCTACTCACCGCTGGGGGCGATGGTCGCGACCGACCGGCTGTTCGAGCCGTTCGCCAGCGGGAACGAGATGTTCGCCCACGGCTACACCTTCGGCGGGCACCCCGTCTCGACCGCGGTCGCCATGGCCAACCTCGACATCTTCGAGCGCGAGCAGCTCAACGAGCACGTCCGCAGCACCGAGGGTGCGTTCCGCGCCACCCTGGAACAGCTGGGTGACCTGCCGATCGTCGGTGACGTACGCGGCGACGGGTACTTCTACGGCATCGAGCTCGTCAAGGACAAGGCGACGAAGGAGACCTTCGATGACGACGAGTCGGAGCGGCTGCTGCGCGGCTTCTTGTCCAAGGCGCTGTTCGACGCCGGGCTCTACTGCCGCGCCGACGACCGGGGCGACCCGGTGATCCAGCTGGCGCCGCCGCTCATCTGCGACCAGTCGCACTTCGACGAGATCGAGCAGATCCTCCGCTCGGTGCTCACCGAGGCGTGGTCGCGGCTGTAGCGCCGGCTCCCCCGACAGTGGGCACGAATCCGGCACGTACGGCGCCGATCGTGACGGATCTGCGCCCACTACCGGCGTCCACGCGCGACACCCAGTGCTGCGACCAGCTGTCCGCTCGCGGGGACTCCGCGGCTCGCCGCGCCGCCGTACGCCTCTCGAACAACTCCACCCAGTCCGGCCCGAAGGACGGCGCCGGCCCCGCGTAGCCCGCTGCCGTCAGCGCTGCATGCACCCGCCACACGACGTCCCGCGGCCGGCGCAAGCGGGCGGCTGTGACGCGGATGTGCCGCCAGCGTGAGTCGGCGAAGTCGTCCAGCCGCTCGAGGTCACGCTCCCACTGGGCGGCCGAGTCCGCGTGCTGGCGCCCGTCGTACTCGACGACCAGCGCGTACCCGTCGTAAACCATGTCGCCGCGTCCGATGGCGGACCGGCCCGTGCCGATGACCACGTTGCAGCGCGGCTCCGGCAGCCCGGCCAGCACCAGCAGCAGCCGTACGAGGGTCTCGCGCGGCGACTCCGACCGCTCGCGTACGAGGGCGAGCGCCCGCCGCGCCATCGGTGCCCCGCGGCCACGGTGGGCGGCCACGGCGGCGGTCAGCTCCGCGTGCGTACACCTCCCGAGGTGCAGCAGTTGGTCGCCAGCTGTCACGGCGTCGACGAGGTCGAGATCGGCACAGCCAGCGGCGAAGCAGGAGGCCGCCGTGGCGACGCCCCCGTCGGCCGGCGGCAGACGCTGCACTCGGGCCACCTGCAGCGGCATCCGCCGGACGTGACGGCGATCGGTACTCGCGAACCGCAGCGGCCACGCGGCACCCACCCAGACGCCGTGCACGTGCAGGCCGGTGAGGTGGTGAACGACGGCGTCGCCGGGCACGACCAGCCGGGCCGCGGCCACCCACAGCTCCAGCGACAGCGGCTGGTCGGCGGCGACGTACACGTCGTACAGCATCGAACGGAACCGCGCGCCCTCCAGGGCCGCCCCCGACAGCCCGCGCTGGCGCGCCTGGGCCACGGTGAACGGCACCGTACGCAGGTCGGCAGGCAGGACGCTGGGCCTCGGCATACCTGTGAGCGTCGGTCGATTGCGTGGCGGCGCCACAACCGTCCACAGGCGTGCGCGAGTCGGCGCGGCACAGTGGGCAAGAATCCGTCACGTACGGCGCCCTGGGTGCCGGATCTGCGCCCACTACCGTGGGCAGGGACCCGCGGGGTCAGCCGGCGACGGCGCGCACGGCATCCACCAGCAGCCCCAGCCCCTCGCGAGCGTCCGCCTCGCCGAGCGTCAGCGGCGGCGCCACCCGCAGGCAGTTGCCGTGCAGCCCGCCCTTGCCGATGAGCAGCCCGCGCACCCGGGTGGCCTCCATGACCGCAGCCGCAGCCGCCGGGTCAGGGTCGACGCCACCAGGCACCACCATCTCGATGCCGATCATCAACCCCTTGCCGCGGACCTCGGCAACTGCCGGCACGTCCCCGAGCGAGTCGCGCAACCCGTCCAGCAACAGCCGACCAACGACCGCCGCCTGCTTCTGGAGGTCGTGCTCGAGCACGTAGTCCAGCGTGGCGTTGGCCGCCGCAGTGGCCACCGGGTTGCCACCGAAGGTCGAGATCGAGTTGGCACCGAGGCAGTCCATCAGCTCAGGGCGACCAACCACGCCGCCGATCGCCACCCCGTTGCCGAGCCCCTTGGCGAACGTCAGCGCGTCTGGCCGCACCCGCTGCCCCTCGTAGCCCCAGAAGTGGTCGCCGGTGCGTCCCCACCCCGTCTGCACCTCGTCGGACACAAAGAGGATCCCGTGCTCGTCCAGCACCTCCTGGTATGCCCCGAGCAGCCCGTCCGGCGGGATCGCGAAGCCGCCCACGCCCTGCACCGGCTCGGCGATCATGCATGCGACATCGCCGGCGGTCGTGGTCGCCAGCAGCTCACGCAGGTCCTGCACGCAGGCTGCGACGTAGGCCTCGTCGGGCAGCTCGCGGAACGAGCTGCGCAGCCGGTAGCCGCTCTGCGCGTACGTGACCTGCAGCGGTGACAGGCTCGATGCCGACCAGCCACGGTTGCCGGTCACGCCGACGGTGGCGAATGCCCGGCCGTGATAGCTGTTGCGCAGGGCGATGACCTGGTTGCTGCGCCGGGCCTGAGTGGCCAGCAGCAGCGCGGCCTCGTTGGCCTCGGTCCCGGACGTGGCGAAGAAGACCTTGGCGTCGGGGATGCCCGACAGCGCCGCGATCTTCTCGGCGAGCTGCACCTGCCCACGCAGCAGATAGAGCGTCGAGGTGTGCACCACCCCGCGGTCCACCTGCTCCTTGATGGCCGCCTGCACCTCGGGCACCGCGTAACCGAGCATGTTGGTGAGGATGCCGGCGAAGAAGTCCAGATAGGTCCGGCCGTCCCCCGTCGTGACCCGGCAGCCCGCACCGGACACGATCTCCATCGGCTCGTCGTAGTACAGCGCCAGCCACGAGGGCATGACCGCCCGGTGGCGCTGCAGCAGGTCGTCGCTCATTGACGGCTCCTCTCCTGGCCCACCCTACGAGTACGGCGACGGGTCACTGCACGCGCTCTCGACGCCGGCGAAGCATCTCCCCCGACAGCACGGCGACCACGGCGAGCGCGAACATCGCTGTCCCCACCACGTTGATCTGCATGGGCACGTCACGCTGGGCCGCCCCCCACACGAACATCGGGAACGTCGTGGTCTGCCCGGAGTTGAAGTTGGTGATGATGAAGTCGTCGAAGCTGAGCGCGAAGGCCAGCAGCGCCGCCGACAGGATGCCGGGAAACACCAGCGGGAACGTCACCCGCCAGAACGCCTGTGCCTCGGTGGCGTAGAGGTCCATCGCGGCCTGCTCCAGGCGTGAGTCCATGCCCTGCAGACGGGCGCGTACGGTCACCACCACGAACGACAGGCAGAACATGATGTGGGCGACGAGGATGGTCCAGAACCCCAGCACGCCGCCGAAGCCGACCGACACGAACAGCGCCAGCAGTGAGGCGCCCATCACGACCTCGGGCGAGGCCATCGGCAAGAAGATGACCACATTGGTGGCCGCCCGGCCGCGGAAGCTGTGCCGCACCAACGCGAAGGCCATCAGGGTCCCCAGCACGGTGGAGGCAAAGGTGGCCAGCAGGCCGATCTGCATGCTCGTGACCAGCGACGAGCACAACCCCTCCGGCTCGCACGGGTGCAGCCAGTTGTCGAGAGTGAAGGCGTCCAGGGTGTAGGCCGACCGACTGGCCGGTCGGTTGAACGACATCAGGACCACGATGACGATCGGCACGAACATGTAGGCGAGCACGACCGCGCCGATGGCCATAATCGCGTGGTCGGAGACCCACCGGCCGAGCCGGATCACAGCAGCTCCTCCGTACCGGCCCGGCGGATGTAGATCGCGACCATCGCGACGATCAGCACCATCAGCGTGACCGACAGCGCTGCCGCCGCCGGGTAGTCACCCACCTCGAAGCGGGACTCGATGACGTTGCCGATCATCTGGGTCGTGGTGTCCCCGAGCAGCTGGGCGTTGATGAAGTCTCCGGCCGAGGGAATGAAGGTCAGCAGCGTGCCCGCCACGACACCCGGCATCGACAGTGGCAGCGTGACCTTGCGGAACCCCTGTGCGGGTGAGGAGTAGAGGTCGCCGGCGGCCTCGATCAGGCGGTGGTCGATCTTCTCCAGGCTCACGTAGAGCGGCAGCACCATGAACGGCAGGAAGTTGTACGTCAGGCCGGCGACGACGGCGAACCCGGTGGCCAGCAGCCGCCCGTCGTCGGCGATCAGCCCCAGAGTCTTGGCGATGCCGACCACGAACCCGTTGTCGGACAGGATCAGCTTCCACGCCAGCGTCCGCACCAGGAAGCTGGTGAAGAACGGCGCGATGACCAGCACCAGCATGAGGTTCTTCCAGCGCCCGGCCTTGAACGCGATCGCGTACGCCAGCGGGTAGCCGATGACCAGGCACAGCGCCGTCGCGATCGCTGAGTAGGCGAAGCCTCGGACGAACGGCTCCAGGTAGAAGTCCAGGGCGTCGACATAGTTGCCCCACGCCCAGGTCATCGCGTATCCGGTCTCCTCGGAGCCGGACGGGTCGTACAGGCTCGTTGCGACCAGCTGCACCATCGGGGTGAGGAAAAAGGCGACAAGCCACAGGGCCCCCGGCAGCAGCAGGAACCACGCACTGCTACGACGTCGGCGCGGCGGTGAGGAGGCGTCCCCGTCGGGCGCCAGCTCCGGCGCGACGCTGGGCGCGCCAGCCGAGCTGGTCACGCCGCCGAGTCCTCGTCCACCCCGGCCCGCGCATCCTGGTCGTGGTCGAGGAGGAACGCGTGGGCACCAGCGAACCGGACGTGCACCTGGTCACCGGCGCGCATGAGCGGCCGGGCCCCGGTGTTCTGCTCGAAGGCCATCAGCTCCTGGCCCCACGAGGTCCGCACCAGGTACTGCGTGCTGACCCCGACGAAGCTGACGTCGACGATGCGCGCCTCGCCGAGGCTGTTTCCCGGCAGGTCCTCCCCCGGAGACCCCAGGATGATTTTCTCTGGACGCACACCCAGCCAAGCCTTGCCCTGGTGCACCTGCGCGCGCTCGGCAGGCATCCGCACCAGTGCGCCTTGGGCGTCGATGACTAGGTCACCGCCGTCTCGACCGTTGATGGCGCAGGGCACGAGGTTGGACTGGCCCAGGAAGTTGGCGACGAACGTGGTTCGCGGGCTCTCGTACAGCTCGGCCGGGGACCCCATCTGCTCGATCACGCCACGGTGCATCACCGCGATCGTGTCGGCCATCGTCATGGCTTCCTCCTGATCGTGCGTGACATGCACGAACGTGGTGCCGACCTCGCCCTGGATGCTCTTGAGCTCGATCTGCATCTGCCGACGGAGCTTGAGATCCAGGGCACCGAGTGGTTCGTCCAGCAGCAGCACCTGCGGCTGGTTGATCAGCGCACGCGCCAGGGCCACCCGCTGCTGTTGACCGCCGGACAGCTGTGCGGGTTTGCGAGCCCCGAAACTCTCCAGCTCGACCAGCCGGAGCATGTCGCGGACCGGCTCGGTCACCTCCTTGCGGCCCTGCCTGCGCAGGCCGAAGGCGACGTTCTCGTACACCGTCAGATGCGGGAACAACGCATAGCTCTGGAAGACTGTGTTGACCGGGCGCTTGTAGGGCTTGGCCCAGGTGATGTCCTGCTCACCGAGCCTGACCTCGCCGGTCGTGGGCACCTCAAGACCCGCGACCATGCGCAAGGTGGTGGTCTTGCCACAGCCCGAGGGGCCCAGCAGGGCGAAGAACGAGCCCGCCGGCACCACGAGGTCGAGGTCGTCGACGGCGGTGAATTCGCCGAAGCGCTTGGTGAGCGAGAGCAGCTGCAGGTCCCCCGGCGGCGGGGCCCCGGACACCGGGTCAGCGGGCATGAACGGTCAGGCCCCGATCACCCGGGCGAAGTCATCCTGGTACTGCTGCTCCTGCTCCGCGCTCAGGCCCATGAAGTCGTAGGTGTTCGACAGCAGCGTGTCGTCGGGGAAGATCAGCACGTTCTCAGCGAGGTCGGGGGCGATCTTGGTCATGGCATCCTGGGCGCCGACGACCGGGCAGATGTAGTTCACATATGCCGCCAGCTCGGCGGCAACCTCGGGATCGTAGTAGTAGTCCATCAGCTTCTCGGCGTTGGCCTTGTGCGTCGCCTTGTTGGGGACGAGCGAGTTGTCGCTCCACAACGCCAGCCCCTCCTCGGGAGCGACGAACTTGATCGCCGGGTTGTCCAGCTGCAGCTGCAAGACGTCTCCCGACCAGGCCTCGCAGGCAAGGATGTTGCCCTGTCCGAGGTCCTGGGTGTACTCGTTGCCGGTGAACTGTCGGACCTGGCCGGAGTCCTTGACCTCCTCCAGCTTGTCCAGCGCCGTCCCCCATTCGTCGTCGGTGAAGTCCACAGGGTCGGCGCCGATGATGAGCAGCATGAACAGCATCGTGTCGTGCATCTCGCTGAGCAACGTCATGCGTCCCTTGAGCTCGGGACGGGTGACCAGGTCCTCGAACGAGCCCACCTCACCGATCTCGTCGGCGTTGTAGGCGATCCCGGTCAGTCCGCTCTGCCACGGCACGCTGTACTTGCGCTCGGGGTCCCATGACGGGCTGCGGAGGTTCTCCAGCAGGTTGGCCTCGAGGTTGGGCAGGTTGGCCTTGTCCAGCTCCTGGAGCCAGCCCAGGCCGATCATCTTCGCGGCCATCCAGTCGGTGAGCGTGAACATATCGCGGCCGGTCGACTCGCAGGCGCCGAGCTGGTTGCGCACCTTGCCGTAGAAGGCGGCGTTGTCGTTGACGTCGTTGTTGTACTTGACCGTGATCCCGGTGCTCTCCTGAAAGGTGCCGAGCGTGGCGTCCGCCTGCCCCGTGGGGTCGATGTAGTACGGCCAGTTCGACCAGGTGACCGCTTTCTCGCTGTCGGAGAGGTCCTGGCTCTCGCATGAGGCCTCGCTCTGGCTGGCGCCCTCAGTACCGCAAGCCGACAGCAGGCCGCCACCGGCGAGACCAAGGGCACCGAAGGACGCCCCCCGGAGCACCGAGCGACGACTCACCGGGGCGCCGAAGCCGCGGGGCGGTGTGATCAGACGGCGGCGGTTACTCATGGGTGGGATCCTTCCCTGGGGCCGAACGGGACGGCGAACACCGTGCACCGACCGTCGGAGACGTCACAGTGACCTGGGGCCTTCACGCGGCGAAGCCTCGCAGAGGACGGGGGTGCAGACAAGCGAATCCGTCGTCACAATTGTGTTTCGCTACGGATTGCAGGCGATAGAGGGTTGTGCGGTGACGGTCTGCACGGTCAGGATGCACGTCGTGACGCGACGTTCGAACGGATCGGGGGCGTCCGCGCTGGACCCCACGTCCAAGGCCATCATCGAGCAGCTGCAGCAGGACGGCCGCCGTCCATACGCCGCCATCGGCAAGGCGGTGGGGTTGTCGGAGGCGGCCGTGCGGCAGCGGGTGCAGCGACTGGTCGACAGCGGAGCGATGCAGATCGTGGCGGTCACCGACCCCCTCGAGCTCGGTTTCGCCCGTCAGGCCATGATCGGCATCCGCGTGGAGGGTGAGCTCGACGGCGTGGCCGACGCCCTGTCCGCCATGAGCGAGATCGACTACGTGGTGATCACCGCGGGCAGCTTCGACCTGCTGGCCGAGGTCGTCTGCGAGAGCGACGAGGAGCTGCTCGACATCTTGTCCCACCGCATCCGGACGCTCCCCGGTGTGCGCTCGACGGAGACGTTCGTCTACCTGCGGTTGCGCAAACAGACCTACTCGTGGGGTGTGCGCTGAGCCCCCGCACGTCGTCACCGCCGGCTGCGGCGTACGAGTCCCTCTCGCTGTGGCACGCGACCGCGGGTGAGGACTGGTCGCCACGATCACGGCTGCCGGGCGCCGTCGACGTCGACGTGGCCGTGGTGGGCGCGGGCTTCACCGGGCTGTGGACGGCCTATCACCTGTCGCTGCTCGACCCGACGCTGCGCATTGCCGTGCTCGAGCGCGAGGTTGCCGGCTTCGGTGCATCGGGCCGCAACGGTGGCTGGTGCTCGGCGCTGTTCCCGGCCTCGCCCGAGCACCTCGCACGCAACCGCGGAGCCCACGGCGGTCGCGACGGCGCCCTGCGCCAGCTGCGTGCCCTGCAACAGAGCGTGCGCGACGTCGGCGCCGTGGCGGAGGTGGAGGGAATCGACGCGCACTACACGCGCGGAGGCACCCTTTCGCTGGCACGCACGCCCGTTCAGCTGCAGCGGCTGCAGGCCACCGTGCGGCACGCCCGCGCCTGGGGCCAGGGTCCGGAGGACCTCGAGCTCCTCGACGGGGCCGGGGCGCGAGCGCGGGTGGATGTCGCCGATGCGCTCGGCGCGACCTGGACCCCCCACTGCGCGGCGATTCACCCGGCGCGGCTGGTGCGCGGGCTGGCCCGCGCGGTCGAACGCCGTGGGGTGGACATTTTCGAGCACACCGCCGTCCGGAAGATCGCGCCCGGACGGGTGGACACCGACACCGGGCCGGTGCGCGCCGAGGTGGTGGTGCGCGCCGCGGAGGGCTACACCGGATCCCTCGCCGGCGAGGGACGCACGCTCGTACCGGTGTACTCGCTGATGGTGGCGACCGAACCTCTCCCGGACTCGGTGTGGACGCAACTCGGGCTGGCCCGGCGCGAGACCCTGACCGATCTGCGACACCTCATCATCTACGCCCAGCGCACCGCCGACGGACGGCTGGCGCTGGGCGGACGCGGCGCCCCGTACCACTTCGGCTCGCGGGTCCGCCCGGCGTACGACCGGGAGCCGGCCGTGTTCGGCCACCTGGAGGCCACGGTCCGCGAGCTCTTCCCGGTGCTGGATGACGTTCAATTCACGCACCGGTGGGGCGGTGCGCTCGGAGTTCCGCGCGACTGGCACGCCTCGGTCGGGCTCGACCGGTCCAGCGGGCTGGCGTGGGCAGGCGGGTACGTCGGCGACGGTGTCGGCACCGCTCAGCTAGCGGGCCGCACCCTTGCCGACCTGATCACGGGTCGCGACACCGAGATCGTGCGGCTGCCCTGGGTGGGTCACCGTTCGCGGCAGTGGGAGCCCGAGCCGCTGCGCTGGGCGCAGATCAACGCCGGGCTGCGCGCGATGGGGGCCGCCGACGCCGAGGAACGCCTCACCGGACGCCCGAGCCTGCTGGCCCGCGCGATGTCGCCATTCATCGGCGGCCACTGACGAAGGCCGACCACAATCCGCGGATGGGGCGACCACAATCCGCGGATCGTCGGGGGGTGGGGGTCACAGGAGGGGCCGCAGGGTGTCCAGGACGGCGGGATCCTCGATGGTCGACGGTGCCTCGACATCCTTGCCGTCGGCGAGGTCGCGCATCGAGCGCCGCAGGATCTTGCCCGACCGCGTCTTGGGCAGCCCCGGCACCACGACGACAGTCCGGAACGCCGCGACCGCGCCGATCTCGTCGCGCACCGCCGCGACCAGCTCACGCTGCAGCTCGTCGGGGTCCACGTCGTCCGCGCCGGCCTTGAGCACGACGTACCCCCGCGGCAGCTGACCCTTCATCTCGTCGGCGACCCCCACGACCGCGCACTCGGACACCAACGGGTGTGCGGCGAGCACCGCTTCCATCGACCCGGTCGACAACCGGTGGCCGGCGACGTTGATGACGTCGTCGGAGCGCCCCATCACGAACACGTAGCCATCGGCGTCGACGTGGCCGCCGTCCCCGGACAGGTAGTGGCCCTCGTGGGTGGACAGGTACGACTCCACGAAGCGCTCGTCGTCGTTCCACAGCGTCGTCAGCGCCCCCGGCGGCATCGGCAGCTGGACGCAGATCGCGCCCTCCACGTCCGGTGGGCACTCCTGTCCGTCCGAATCCAGCACCCGCACGTGCCACCCCGGCACCGGGAGGCTGGGCGACCCGGGCTTGATCGGCATCGGCTCGAGGCCCCGGAGGTTGGCCGCGATCGCCCACCCGGTCTCGGTCTGCCACCAGTGGTCCACGACGGGTATGCCCAGGGTGTCGGCGGCCCAGTGGTAGGTGTCGGGGTCGAGCCGCTCTCCGGCCAGGAAGAGCGTGCGCAGGCTGGAGACGTCGTGCTCGGCGAGCAGCGCCGCGTCCGGGTCGGCCTTGCGGATGGCCCGAAAGGCCGTCGGGGCGGTGAACAGCGCACCGACGCGATGCTCGGCCACCACCCGCCAGAAGGCACCGGCGTCAGGCGTGCCGACCGGCTTGCCCTCGAACAGCACCGAGGTGGCGCCGACCAGCAGCGGCGCATAGACGATGTAGGAGTGCCCGACGACCCAGCCGACGTCGGAGGCGGTCCACCAGACGTCGCCGGGCGACACGTCGTAGATGTTGGACATCGACCACGCCAACGCGACGGCATGCCCGCCGTTGTCGCGCACGATCCCCTTGGGCTTGCCGGTGGTGCCGGAGGTGTACAGCACGTACAGCGGGTCGGTCGCTGCCACTTCGACGCACTCGGCGGGGTCGGCGCGACCGGCCTCCATCGCGACCTCCCAGTCGACGTCGCGACCCTCGGTCATCGCCGCTTCGACCTGCGGTCGCTGTAGCACCACGCAGAAGTCCGGCTGATGCTCGGCTCGCTCGAGCGCCTTGTCGAGCATCGGCTTGTACTCCACCACCCGGGTCGGCTCGATCCCGCACGAGGCGGCCACCACCACCTTGGGCTTGGCGTCGTCGATGCGGACCGCCAGCTCGTTCGGCGCGAACCCGCCGAACACCACCGAGTGCACCGCACCGAGCCGGGCACAGGCCAGCATCGCCACCACGGCCTCGGGCACCATCGGCAGGTAGAGCACGACCCGGTCGCCCTTGCCCACGCCCAGCCGCCGCAGCGCGCCGGCGAAGGCGGCGACCTGGTCGGTCAGCTGCGCGTACGTCAGCGTCCGCTGCGTCCCGGTCACCGGGCTGTCGTAGATGATCGCCGGCTGGTCGGCCCGGCCGCCGGCCACGTGCCGGTCGAGCGCGTTGAAGCACGTGTTGAGAGTGGCATCGGGGAACCACCGCACAAACGGCGCGGTGGACTGGTCGAGCACCCGACTCGGCTTGCGGATCCAGTCGATAGCCGCTGCCTGTTCGCCCCAGAAGCCTTCGGGGTCGTCGATGCTGCGCTGGTACGTCTGCTCATAGGCACCCATGTGCACATCTAGCCACGACCAACCGCGGTGAGCCAGACGCCTGCCGAAAATAATGCGCTTGCTTCGTCGGGGACGCGACACCATGCTGCTGGCCGGGCGCACTGCCCGGGTGCGGAGAGGAGGCGTCAGATGTCCACCACGGTCCGTGGGGCTGTCCACATGCCCCCCGCACGACGCACACCTGGCTGAGCCGCCGACCGCGGCCCGACGGGGTGCGTCACCTCACCTCGGAGCCCCAGCACATGTCTGCTTCAGCATCAGACCCGTTCAACTTTGACTTCACCCCGGTCGACGAGGCGCTGCGCGACGACCAGCGCTGGTCCACCTGGAACACCGTCGAGCGTGGCGCCCGCGGGCCGCTGCCTCGTCCGGGCTGGGTGGTCACCGACGACTCGGCGGTCGACACCGAGCTCGGCGTGCTCAAGACCGGCAAGGAGGCCGACGTCTTCCTGCTCGACCGCACCTCCGCGCACGATGCGAGGCGCACCAGCGTGCTCGCGGCCAAGCGCTACCGCAGCACCGAGCACCGGACGTTTCATCGCAGCGCGGCCTACACCGATGGCCGCCGCACGCGCAACACCCGGGACGCCCGCGCGCTGGCCAGGTCCACCGCGCACGGGCGGGCGGTGGCGGCCGGCCAGTGGGCCGCCGCGGAGTGGCAGGCGCTGTGCTCGCTGTGGTCGGCGGGGGTGCCGGTGCCGTACCCGGTGCAGATCGACGGGGTCGAGCTGCTGATGGAATATGTCTCGGTCGACGGCGCCGCCGCCCCACGGCTGGCGCAGACCAGGCCCGACCCGCGGTTGCGCGACATCTGGTTCGGTCAGCTCCGCGAGGCGATGGGTGTGCTCGCCCGCCGTCAGATCGCGCACGGCGACCTGTCGCCGTACAACATCCTCGCGGCCGACGAGCGGTTGGTGATCATCGACTGGCCGCAGGTGGTCGACATCGTGGGCAACCCTCGCGGCCTGGAGATGCTGCAGCGCGACTGCACCAACGTGTGTACGTGGTTCCGCGCCCGCGGAGCCGACGTGGACGAGCACGAGCTGTTCGGCGACCTGGTGGCCCAGGCCTGGTGAGGCTGGTGACGGACCGCGACCCGCTGCCGCCCGTCCCGTCCCCTGCGCCACGTAAACGTGGCCAACTGCTGCTTTACGTGCGCGCACCCCCGTATCGGCTCACCGCGCCACGTAACCGTGGCCAACTGCTCGGCCGGGCTGGGACGGGCCGCAGGGCCCCGGTGGTGGACACATCGAGGCCGAGTCCCGCGGCAGTTGACCAGTGACCCTCAGGTCGGCGCCGCGGCCAGCTGCCCGCAGGCGCCGTCGATCTCCTGCCCGCGGGTGTCGCGGACCGTGGTCGGCACGCCCTTAGCCTCGAGGCGGCGTACGAACTCCGTCTCGTCGGCGGGGTCGGAGGCGGTCCACCGTGAACCCGGCGTGGGGTTGAGGGGGATCAGGTTGACGTGCACCCAGCCCCAGTCCCCATAGGACCGGAGCAGGTCGCCGAGCAGGTCGGCCCGCCAGGCCTGGTCGTTGATGCCGCGCATCATGGCGTACTCGATGGACACCCGTCGCCGGGTGCGCGCGGCGTACTGCCAAGCGGCATCGACGGTCTCTGCGACCTTCCACCGCGTGTTGACCGGCACCAGCTCGTCGCGCAGCTCGTCGTCGGGCGCGTGCAGCGACAGCGCCAGCGTCACCGGGATGTTCTCATCGGCCAGCTGGTGCATCCGTGGCACCAGGCCGACGGTGGACACCGTCACCCCCCGCGCGGACATGCCCAGCCCGTCCGGCGGCCGGTCGGTGAGTCTCCGGACGGCGGTCATCACGGCCTTGTAGTTGGCCAGCGGCTCCCCCATGCCCATGAACACCACGTTGGACACCCGCCCGGTGCCGCCCGGCACCTCACCACGCTGCAACGCCCGGGACCCGGCAAGCACCTGCTCGACGATCTCGGCGGCCGACATGTTCCGCTGCAGCCCCGCCTGTCCGGTGGCGCAGAACGGGCAGGCCATGCCGCATCCGGCCTGGGACGACACGCACATCGTCACGCGGCCGGGGTAGCGCATCAGCACGGACTCGACCAGCGCCCCGTCGAAGAGCCGCCACAGGGTCTTGCGGGTGGTGCCCCGGTCCGCCTCCATCGTCCGCAGCGGAGTGAGCAGGGTCGGCAACAGGCCTTCGACGAGCCGGCCGCGAGCTGCGGCGGGCAGGTCGGTCATCTGGGCCGGGTCGTCCACCAGCCGGCTGAAGTAGTGCGTGGACAGCTGCCGGCCACGGTAGGCCGGCTCACCGAGACCGACGACGGCGTCGTGACGTTCGTCGGGCGACAGGTCGGCCAGGTGGCGTGGCGGCTTGCGGCGCCGCGGTTCGTCGAACACCAACGGCAAGGAGACGGGAGCATCAGTCATGGCCGCTCGATTCTCCCACGCGGCCGGTGCTCACCCGACCGGCACGAACACGTCCAGCACCAGCCAGGCGACCGGCGCGACGAACAGCAGCGAGTCCAGCCTGTCCATCATGCCGCCATGACCGGGCAGCAACGAGCCCATGTCCTTGATCCCGAGGTCCCGCTTGATCAGTGACTCCGACAGGTCCCCGATGGTGGCGGTGCCAGCGGTGAGCACACCGAGCAGCACGCCGACCCAGGCCGCGCCGCCGAGACCGTACGACACGGTCAGCCAGCCGGCGATCGCGCAGGTCACCACCGAGCCCGCGAACCCCTCCCAGGACTTGCGCGGGCTGACGCGGGGGGCCATCGGGTGCCGGCCGGCCAGCACACCGACCGCGTAGCCGCCGATGTCGGAGGTGATCGTGGTGACAACGAAGGCCACCACCCGTAGCGCTCCGTCGGCAGGCACCGCCATCAGCACGGCGAACGAGCCGAGCAGGGGCAGGTACGCGAGCACGAACATCGCCGCCGTCACATCGCGCACATACCCGTGCGCACCCGCGGGTAGCCGCAGCACGAGCACGCCGAGCATCGTCACGCCCATGGCGACGACGATGAGCTCAGCGCCGCCGGTCCACGCCCCCACGAGCATCGCGACGCCGCCCAGTGCGACCGGTATGGCCGGCAGCCTGGTGCCGTTGGTGGCCAGGGCTCCGCTGAGCTCACGGATCCCGACCAGCGCGAACGCCACGACCACGCCGAGAAAGGCAGCGCGCACGACGAACAGCGAGACCAGCACGAGGGCGCCGAGACCGAGACCGACCGCTATCGCAGCCGGCAGGTCACGTCCCGCCCGGCTTGGCCGCACCGCTGGATCGGCGGGGGCTCCCGGTGCCGGGCCGGCAGGGTCGGGCGAGGGGGTGTAGTCGGGCTGCGGTTGCTCCTGCCCTGCCGCGTCGCGCGGATCTGAGCCGTTCACACCTCCAGCAGCTCGGCTTCCTTGTGCCTCAGCAGCTCGTCGATGGCGTCGGTGTGCTTCTTGGTGAGACCGTCCAGCCGCTTCTCGGCGCCGGTCACGTCGTCCTTGCCGACCTCGCCGTCCTTCTCCGCACGGTCCAGCGTCTGCTTGGCGCTGCGGCGGATGTTGCGCACTGCCACCCGGCCGTCCTCGGCCTTGCCACGAGCGAGCTTGATGTACTCCTTGCGGCGGTCCTCGGTGAGCTCAGGCAGCACCACGCGCAGGATCTTGCCGTCGTCGGTGGGGTTCACTCCGAGGTCGGAGTCGCGGATGGCGCGCTCGATCGCGGGCTTGGCCCCCAGGTCGTACGGCGAGATGATCACGACCCGTGCCTCGGGGATCTGGAAGCCGGCGAGTTGCTGGATCGGCGTCGGCGTGCCGTAGTAGTCCGCGGTGATCTTGGCGAACATCTGCGGGTGCGCGCGGCCGGTGCGGATCGCCGCGAAGTCCTCCTTGGCGACCTCGACGGCCTTGTCCATCTTGCCGCTGGCCTCGCGCAACGTCTGGTCGATCACGTCGGTCCTCGCCTCGGTGTCCAGGGGTGGATGCTGCTGTACGGGGGCGCCAGGGTCAAGCCGCCGACACCACCGTGCCGATCTTCTCACCCCGGACGGCGCGGGCGATGTTGCCGTCGGCCAGGCTGAAGACGACGATCGGCAGGTTGTTCTCACGGCACAGCGCGAAGGCGGCGGCGTCGGCGACCTTGAGGCCGCGGCCGAGCACCTCGTCGTAGTTGACCGCGTCGAACTTCACCGCGGTGGGGTCAAGGCGCGGGTCGGCGTCGTAGACGCCGTCGACACCGCTCTTGGCGAGCAGCAGGGCATCGCAGCCGATCTCCAGCGCCCGCTGGGCGGCGACGGTGTCGGTGGAGAAGTACGGCATCCCGGCGCCGGCGCCGAAGATGACGATGCGCCCCTTCTCGAGGTGCCGCGAGGCGCGGCGCGGGATGTACGGCTCGGCGACCTGGCCCATGGTGATGGCGGTCTGGACCCGGGTGTCGATGCCCTGCTTGTCGAGGAAGTCCTGCAGGGCCAGGCAGTTCATCACGGTCCCGAGCATGCCCATGTAGTCGGCCCGAGCGCGGTCCATACCGCGAGTCGACAGCTCCGCGCCGCGGAAGAAGTTGCCGCCGCCGACAACCACGGCCAGCTGCACACCGGAGCGCACGACCTCTGCCACCTGCCGTGCGACCGAGCTGACGACGTCGGGGTCGACACCGATCCTGCCGCCCCCGAACACCTCGCCGGACAGCTTCAGCAGCACCCGTCGATAGACCGGCTGCTCGGGTTGGCCCGCCTCGTTGCCCACGACTGCCGCCCTCCGTGTGGTTGCCTGCGCCGACGCTAGCCGATCAGCCTGGCAGATCAGCGTGGCAGATCAGCTTTGGCCGACCTCGAAGCGCGCGAAGCGGGTCACGGTCACACCCGCGCCGTCGAGCACGTCCTTGACCGTCGACTTGGACTCCTTGACCGAAGGCTGTTCGAGCAGAACGACGTCCTTGAAGAAGCCGTTGACGCGACCGTCGATGATGCGGGGCAGCGCCTGCTCGGGCTTGCCCTCCTTGCGCGCGGTGGCCTCGGCGATCTCCCGCTCTTTGGCCACGACGTCCGCCGGCACCTCGTCGCGAGACACGTACTGCGGCCGCATGGCCGCCACCTGCATCGCGGCTGCCCGGGCCGTCTCGATGTCGTCGCCCGCAAACTCCACGAGCACACCGACCGCCGGCGGGAGGTCACTGGCGCGGCGGTGCATGTACGCCGCGACCTGGCCGTCGAAGACGGCGACCCGGCCGAGCTCGATCTTCTCACCGATCACGGCGGCGAGCTCACCGATGGCCTGCTCGACGGTGCGACCGTCGCTGAGCTCGGTGCTGGCGAAGGACTCCCGGTCAGCGGGGCGTACCCGGTCTGCGGTCTCGGCCAGGAGCTGGCCGAGCTGCTGGAACTGCTCGGACTTGGCGACGAAGTCGGTCTCGCTGTTGAGCTCGATGATCGCGTTGCCACGAACCGCGACCAAGCCGGCGGACGCGGTGCGCTCAGCCCCGCGCTTGGCGGCCTTGCCCGCACCCTTGATGCGCAGGACCTCCACGGCCCGGTCCATGTCCCCGTCGGCTTCGACCAGGGCGTTCTTGGAGTCCATCATCCCCGCGCCGGTCATGTCGCGGAGCTTCTTCACGTCGGCGGCGCCGATGCTTGCCATGCGGTTTGCCTCGTCTCTGCTGTGCTATGGGTACGGGTCGTCGGGTCTCGCGCTCTGGTCCGGGCGTACGTCGTGGCGC
>JACCVL010000279.1 GCA_013698185.1 Nocardioidaceae bacterium | reverse complement strand
AGCGGGTAGTAGATCATCGGCTTGTCGTAGACCGGCATCAGCTGTTTGCTCACGCCGAGGGTGATCGGGTGCAGCCGTGAGCCGGTGCCGCCGGCCAAGATGATTCCTCGCATGTTCGGCGAGTATGGCCGATGCCGAGGGCCTTGGGCGCGAGCCTCGCCCCACCGGACCTAGCCGGTCACCTCGTACACCGTGTAGTTGCCGTTGCGGAAGACCTCGGTCACGACGTCGGTCAGCGTGCTGAGCCCGGCGATGTCGGCGGGATACTTCTTGCTCACGAACAGCCAGCGCGCGTCGTAGTCGGCGACGAGCCGGCCCACGGTGTCCGCCGAGGGCTGCTCGAACGCGGCGTCGTTGACCTCGAGCCTGCGGGGGAACGGGTTGGGGATGGTGCTGTTACGGCGCTCGGGGTCGAAGTTGGCGTTGGTGAGCGCGGTGTAGCCCCAGCCTTCGATGACCACCCGCCGCTGGGCGTACGCGCTCAGCCAGAAGTTCCGGTTGTCGCACTTCGGACCGTCCGGGCTCTTGCAGTGGATGTTGGTGGCCACGACGTCGTCGGGGTCGGAGTTGGCCTCGATGAACTCGGCTGCGTCCACCCCTCCGGCAGCAAACAGGACCGGCCATTTCGGGACCCCTTGGGGGGTCGTGGCGGCCTCGACACCGAAGGCGATGACGTTGCTGAGCCCGAGCCCGAGCAGGACGGCGAGCAGGATGGTCGGTCCGGGACGCCGCCGCGCACCGACGCGCCCGAGCCAGGCCCTGGCCGCGACATAAGCCGCCACCAGCACAACTGGTGCGAGGACGGTCAGCTCGAGTGACCTGACGGTGGCCTCCCGCTCGAAGTCGTTGGCGACCTCGACCCAGCTGGAGACCGCGAAGGCCCCCAGCCCGGCAGCGGCGGCAACCGCCAGCAGGGCAGCCGCGCTACGTCGGGGCAGCGGGTCGGGCAGCAGGGCGGCGACACCGCATGCCGACACCAGCACCACCAGCTCGGCGGCGCTGCGCTGGAACCACAGCTGGCTGAGCCCGGCCCTGAAGAAGACCAGGCCGACTGTGACCCCGGCCGGGATGGACACCAGCATCCAGATGACGCGGGGATCTCGCCAGCGTCCGCGGATGGACAGACCGATCACACCCACCCCGTACAGCAGCCAGCCGATGAGCAGCGCCATCGTCATCAGCGTCGAGGACAGCGCGGTGTCGTTGATCTGCTGGCTGCGCAGCGCCGCGTCGACCGTCTCGAACGGGTCGAAGGCCATCGCTCCGCTGCTGCCACCGAAGAGCACCAGCTGGGCAAAGGCGGTGACCAGCGCCAGCAGCACGACCAGCGCGGTCGCGGTCGGGTCGGGTCGACGCCGCCACACCAGCTGCAGCACCCAGACCGCCACCGCACCGCACAGGAACATCGGCATGAACGTCGCCTTGGACCCCGACAACGCCAGCAACGCCAGCGCGAGGGCGACCCAGGTCACCTTGGCGGCGCGCCGGTCGGGGCGCAGCACCTCCAGCAGCAGCATCAGCGCCGGCATCGACATCATCACGCCGTACGTCTGCGACGGGCTGGTGACGAAACGGCGCATCAGGAACGGCTCGGTGAAGATCGCCGAGGGGTAGTTCGGCCCGAACAGGTGGAACGCGCCCGCGACCAGCAGCGCGGGGGCGATGAACGCCGCCACCGGCCGCCCGGTCAGTCGCAGCGCCACCGCGGCGAGGCCGAGGACCGCCAAGGTGAGCAGGGTTGCCGGCATCAGCTCGCGCAGCATGGCCTGGGCCTCGACGCCGGTCGCCCAGCGCGCGGCGGCGACCTGGGCGTGCACAAACCAGTGGTAGTCCAGCCGGGTGCCGAGCAGGAACGGGATCTGCGGCGGGAAGTGGTGCGACAGCTCGCCGACCAGCGCCAGGTGGAACGTCTCGTCGACGCCGGGTGACTTGTTGCCCGGCAGCGACAGCGGCCGGTAGGCGAAGCTCTCCCGGTCGAGCCACACCAGGCCGTAGCAGATGACCGCCGCCAACCCCCACGACATCGCGGTGTCTGTTCGCCGGGTTGGGAGTGCCCAGACCGTACGGCCCAGGGTGGTGGCGCTCATCGCGAGCACGACGACCGGCAACGCCCACACGATGAGCGGCAGCCCGATCCAGACCCCCACCAGGTAGACCGGCAGCTGGACGCCGAACCCGAAGATCGCGCCCAGCGACAGGTCCTCGAACCACGTGGGTGGCCGGTCGGGCCCGGTGTGCAGGTGGCGGAGCAGCAGCCGCCAGACGAACACGCCCGGCAGCGCCACCGCCAGGGCGACATAGCCGATGAAGAGCGCTAGCGGGACGACGGGGATGCCTTGGCCGAGCACG
This sequence comes from Nocardioidaceae bacterium, assembly GCA_013698185.1. GTDB lineage: Bacteria > Actinomycetota > Actinomycetes > Propionibacteriales > Nocardioidaceae > JACCVL01. Next base: position 639 of record JACCVL010000279.1, on the reverse strand, counting down.
ACGACGAAGACGACCGCAGCGACCGCCATCGGCACCCAGGGGGATGCGATGAGGCGCAGCGGCATGCTCTGACCCTACGGGCCGGCCCCCGGCCTAGGCCGCGATGGCGCGCCTCAGCAGGCTCACAGCCCGGTCGGGGACACCCAGCCCAGGTCGACGAGGCGCCGGCGTACGCGCTCGCGCAGCTCAGGATGCAGCAGTGCCCGTACGGTCGCGGGCCCGTCCTGTAGCGGCAGCAGCGCGCTCAGCACCGGGTCGATGGCCAGCAACCGGTGCACGTCGGCCTGTCCGGACGGTGCCACCGGGACCCCGCCGGGGCTCAGCACGCCCCACCGCGACACGTACGCCTCGGCCCCGGGCGGGGCACCGGTGACCGCCGGCGGTAGCACCCCGCGGCGGTAGTTGGGCTCGGTGGCATCGAGCGCGGCGAGCTGGGCGGGGCCGAACCACGAGGCGACCATCCGGGTCCGCAGACCCGCGGCGGCGTACGGGGTGGTGGCGACGTAGCCGGCCGGGCTGACGTGCGCGGAATGTGCCACACCGAGACCCGCGACCTCGTGCGGCACGAGCGCCACCGCCAGCGGTGCACCAGCCGCGCGCAGCTTGGCCAGCAGCACCGGTGGGGAGGCGTTGCTGCCC
>JACCVL010000277.1 GCA_013698185.1 Nocardioidaceae bacterium | reverse complement strand
TCGTTGTGCTTGTCGTTGTACGAGACCAGGTCACGCAGCGTGAAGCCGTCGTGGGCGGTGACGAAGTTGATGGAGGCGTACGGGGCGCGCCCGTCGGACTCGTACAGGTCCGACGAGCCGGACAGCCGGTTGGCGAACTCACCCAGCGTGCGGGGCTCGCCGCGCCAGAAGTCGCGCATGACGTCGCGGTACTTGCCGTTCCACTCCGTCCAGCGGGGCGGGAAGTTGCCCACCTGGTAGCCGCCGGGCCCGACGTCCCACGGCTCGGCGATGAGCTTGACCTGGCTCACGACCGGGTCCTGCTGCACCAGGTCGAAGAACGCGCTCAGCCGGTCCACCTCGTGGAACTGCCGGGCGAGGCTCGCCGCCAGGTCGAACCGGAAGCCGTCGACATGCATCTCGGTGACCCAGTAGCGCAGCGAGTCCATGATCAGCTGCAACACGTGCGGGCTGCGCATCAGCAAGGTGTTGCCGGTGCCGGTGGTGTCGTAGTAGTGCTGCGGCTCCTCGTCGACGAGGCGGTAGTACGACTGGTTGTCGATGCCGCGGAACGCCAGCGTCGGGCCAAGGTGGTTGCCCTCGGCGGTGTGGTTGTAGACCACGTCGAGGATGACCTCGATGTCGGCGCGGTGCAGCTCGCGCACCATCGCCTTGAACTCGAGCACCTGCTCGCCGGTCTGGCCGGTGGAGCCGTAGGCGTTGTGCGGGGCGAAGAACCCGATCGTGTTGTAGCCCCAGTAGTTGGCCAACCCCCGGTCGACCAGGTGCGAGTCCTGCACGAACTGGTGCACCGGCATCAGCTCCACCGCGGTCACGCCGAGGCTGGTGAGGTGGTCGATGATCACCGGGTGCGCCAGCGCGGCGTAGGTGCCGCGGATCTCCTCCGGCACGCCGGGGTGGGTCATCGTGAGTCCGCGTACGTGTGCCTCGTAGATCACCGTCTCGTGGTACGGATGGCGCGGGGGCCGGTCCTCCTGCCAGTCGAAGTACGGGTTGGTCACCACCGACTTCATCGCATGCGGCGCTGAGTCCTCGGTGTTGCGCTTGTCGTTGTCGGCGAAGTCGTAGGAGAACGAGGCCGGCGACCAGTCGACCTCGCCCTCGATGGCCTTCGCGTACGGGTCGAGCAGCAGCTTGGACGGGTCGCAGCGGACGCCCCGGTCGGGCTCGTACGGGCCGTGCACCCGGAAGCCGTAACGCTGCCCGGGACTCACCCTGGGCAGGAACGCGTGCCAGACCAGCGCATCGCGCTCGGTCAGGCTGATGCGCGTCTCGACGTCAGCGTTGTCGAAGAGGCACAGCTCGACGGACTCGGCGACCTCGCTGAACAGCGCGAAGTTGGTCCCCGCTCCGTCGTAGGTGGCGCCCAAGGGATAGGGCGTCCCAGGCCAGACCTCCATGCGGTGTGCTCCTGTCGTTGGTGTCGGTGCTGGGCCCGCGGTCGGGCCCGATCGCTTGAGTGTGGCGGGGCGGCATGAGCGGGAGTCAGACGCCGCTGACTCCTTCGCCGCCACCGCCCTGCTCGTCGAAAGTCTCGTGCTCGAGCAGATGCAGCGTCGGGATGCCGATCGCCCGCCGGGCCCGCGAGGCCCAGTCGAGATGGAAGAAGTCCTGGACCGCGTGCGGGGCAGTCAGCACGATCGCCTCGGCGGCGTGGTGCTTCGCGACCTCGGTGGCGAGGGCGCGGACCGGGTCGTCGGGGGTGATGTGGCCGTCGGCGGCCGCACCGGCGGCGCGCAAGACCGCGATGCTGCGGGTGAGCTCACCGCGGGCCCGCTCGACGAGGTCGCGGTTGAGGCGCTCCAGGGTGTCGGCGTCGACGGCGTCCATCGGCGGCACCATCTCGTAGCGCGCGATCGACCCGATGGCCGCCTGGACGCGGCTGGCCGCATCCTCGACAGGCAGCAACACGTGATAGACGACCGCTTCGTCCAGCCCCTTGTGCAGGTCGACGACCTGGCTGGCGTCGAGCTCGGTGAGCTCGCGCTCCACCAGCAGCACCACGTCGTAGGTCTCGTCCACCCACGAATGCTACTGCCGCGCGCCGCCGAGCAGAGACTGCAGGTCGTACGAGACCGCCTCCTGCAGCTGGGCGTAGGTGCAGGACGCGGCGGTCCGATCGGGCCGCCAGCGCTTGAACTGGGTGGTGTGCCGGAAGCGGTCGCCCTGCAGGTGGTCGTAGCCGACCTCGAGGACACGCTCCGGGCGCAGCGGCACGAAGGACAGGTCCTTGCCGGCGTTCCAGCGCGAGGTGTTCCCAGGGCGCCGCCGGCCCTCGGCTGCGTCGGTCTCCTCCGCGCCCCAGCGCCACGGGTGGGCCGCCCGCTCCTCGTCGGTGCTGACCCGCCATGGCTCAAGCTCCGGGACCAGCTCGGCCCGGCGGGCAGCGCTGAACGACGCGCAGACGCCGACGTGCTGCAACGTGCCGTCGGAGGTGTGCAGCCCGAGCAGCAGCGAGCCCAGCAGCGGTGACTGCGGGGTCGACGTCTTGTGCAGGCGGTAGCCCCCCACCACGACGTCGGCGGTGCGCTGATGCTTGACCTTGAGCATGGTGCGGCCCCCCGACACGTACGGCGCGGCCAGCGGCTTGGCGACGACGCCGTCGAGTCCCGCGCCCTCGAAGGCGTCGAACCATTCGCGCGCGGTGTCGGCGTCGTGGGTGAGCGGGGTCAGGTGTACCCGCGGCGAGGGGACGCGCAGCGCCTCCTCCAGCAGCCGGCGGCGCTCGGCGAACGGGCGGCGGGTCAGGTCGTGGTCGTCGAAGGCCAGCAGGTCGAAGGCGACGTAGGCGGCGGGTGTCTGCTCGGCGAGCAGCCGCACCCGGGAGTCGGCGGGGTGGATCCGGTCGAGCAGCCGCTCGAACTCCAGCCGGTCGTCCACGGCGACGATGATCTCGCCGTCGACGACGCAGCGCGGCGGCAGCGCCGCCCGTACCGCCTGGACCACCTCGGGGAAGTAGCGCGTCAGTGGGCGCTCGTTCCGGCTGCCGAGCTCGACGTCGTCGCCGTCGCGGAACACGATGCAGCGAAAACCGTCCCACTTCGGCTCGTAGGCCAGCCCGCCTTCGACGGCGTCGGCCGCGGGCACGGTCGTGACCGACTTGGCGAGCATCGGGCTCAGCGGGGGAGGCACCGCCAGGTCCGAGACGGCCATGTCAGCGTCCCTCGGCCCGGACGTAGCTCAGCAACAGGTGGTCCCCGTCGATGATGGCGTGCCGGTACCTCAGCGTCGTGGCGGGCTCGAGCACCGGTCCGATGGCCATGCGGCGCGCGTCGCCGGCAAGCAACAGCGGGCTCAGGGTGAGGCAGACCTCGTCGAGCACACCGGCGGCGGTCATCGTCCCGGCCAGCGACGGACCGCCCTCGCAGAGGATCCGGCGCAGCCCGCGGGCAGCCAGCTGTTCGCGGACCTCGTGGTGGTCGACAGTGCCGGCGCCGCACACGAGCACCTCGGCGCGCTCGCGGACCGCGGCAAGGCGGCGGGCGGGTGCGGCCGCGCACGTGACCACCAGGGTGGGCGCGGCGACCTCACCGACTCCGAAGAGGTCGTCGGGGAGGTCCAGGCTGGTGGAGACCACGGCGATCGGGGGCAGTGGGGCCAGCCCCGAGCGGTCGCGCAGCCCGGTGTCGACCTCGTGCGGTCGCACCGGTGCGTATCCCTCGGCACGCACGGTGCCCGCGCCGACAACGATCACGTCGGCGAGGCTGCGCAGCAGCGCGAAGACGCGGGTGTCACCGGGGGACGACAGGCCCTCGGACCGCCCGGCGGCATCGGCGGTGCCGCCGTCGAGGCTGGCGACGACGTTGAGGCGCGCCCAGGTGCGCTCCGCGGGATAGGCATAGGCGGCCTGCAGATCGTCGTCGGCCAGCTCGCTGACCGGCTGAAGCATGCGCACGATGGCGATCCTGCCACCGCAGGGGTGCGGACGTACGCTCACCAGCGTGTCCGCGAGCGCTCCGTTATCGCTGGTGGAGCGCCAACCCGTGGTCAGCGCCGAGCGGTTGCTCGGCGAGCTGGTGCCGCCGCCGCGTTTCGTGGCGGTGTCGCTGGCGTCGTATGAGCCCCGATCCACCGGGGCGTGTTGGTGGGGGTGAGCGTGGCGTAGAACGACGATGCCCTCCTGAGCAGGGAGGATGTCGATTGCTGAAGTCGTCATCCACGCTCAAGAGGGGCACCTCGTAAGTGAAACCTTCTCACACGATCCGCCCGTGCTTCGATGACTCGAATCTGGTGTCGGCCGCGGGCCTGGTCCCGGCACTGCGGTTGGCCGAGTCCGCGGGCCTGTACGA
>JACCVL010000275.1 GCA_013698185.1 Nocardioidaceae bacterium | reverse complement strand
GGTTCGCGATCCCGCCCGCGCCGGCGACGCTAGGTGACCTGGCGGCGAGCGCCGCCATGGGCCACCCGCAGGTGTCCGCGCAGACCGGCGTGAACGAGCACGGCCCGGTGGTGCTCATCCGCGCCGCGCCGTCACGGGCACCCACGGAGGCAGCGGTGCTGCTGGCAGCGGGCGCGGTGGCCGAGCGGCTCCGCACGCTGGGCTGGGTGGCCGGGCTACAGCTCGTGGCGGTGCCCGCGCCGGCGGACGCGGTCTGTGCCGTGGCTGATCAGTCCGGCTCCGTACACTGACCTCGCCCACCGCTCAGAACACCGACGAGGGAGACCGTGGCCAAGTCCAGCAAAGACCGTGACCGCGCCGAGCGCATCGAGCAGATGCGGCGCGAGACTGCGACGGCCGAGCGCAGGCGGACCCTCGTCGTCGTGGCCATCTGCGGTGTGGTGGCGCTGGCGATCATCGGCGCCACGGGCTGGAAGCTGTACAGCGACCAGCAGCGGGCGCAGGAGGTCGCGGGCACCGAGCTCGCAGACCTCGGGGAGTCGGCGAGCGCCGCCGGCTGCACCGACGCCACCACGAAACCGGCCGAAGGCAGCGCCGACCACCTCGACGGCCAGGACGTCGACTACCCCGACAGCCCGCCGGCGTTCGGCGCGCACTGGAGCAACGCGGCGGAGTACGAGCGCAAGTTCTACACCGATGCCGACCGTCCCGAGGTCGAGCGGATTGTGCACAACCTCGAGCACGGCTACACCGTGCTGTGGTACGACGAGACGATCGCCGCGAGCGACGCCGACCTGCAGGCGGTGCGCGAGATGGCGGCGAAGTTCGAGCGGGAGACCGTCCCCACCGACGTCGGGGCCTACGACGAGGGCAAGTTCATCGCGGCGCCGTGGACCTCCGCGGACGGGGATGCCTTCCCCGACGGCACGCACGTCGCCCTGACCCGCTGGGCGGCCGAGGGCGACGACTCCGCCCAGGGTCAGGGGCTCGGCGTCACGCAGTACTGCACCCGGCCCAGCGGCGAGGCCCTCGCCGACTTCATGGCGGAGTGGCCCGCGAGCAACGCCCTCGAGCCCGGCGCGGCCTGACCCCACTCAACCAGCTCAGCCGGCTCAGCCGGCTCAGCCGGCGGTGAAGCGCAACCCGTCGTCGGGGATGCGCACGTCGCAGCCGACCCGCCCCCCGTCCACGAGCTCGCAGCGGGCGCCGAGCACCGCTGCGTCGCCGAGCACCGAGGCCCGGACGAGGCTGTCGTCCCCAACCTGTGCCGCCGGCCCGATGGCCGAGGCCACGACGGTCGTGCCCGTGCCGAGGACTGCGCCGGCCATCAGCACGCTGCCGTCGACGACGGAGCGGTCACCGACCACGACGTCCGGCCCAAGTGCGGACCCGCCCAGCACCCGGGCTCCGGGATGCACCCGCGCGGAGGGATGCACCAGTCGCTCCCCCGGTGGGTCCGGCAGCGCCGGCGACCGCACCAGGCCGCGCACCAGGTCGCTGGAGGCACGGACGAGAGCGTCCGGCGTGCCGACGTCGAGCCAGTAACCGTCGTCGCGGTAGCCGACCAGGGCGCGGCCGGCGCGCAGCAGCCGCGGGAAGGTCTCGCGCTCCAGCGACACCTCCACGCCGGCCGGGATGTCACCGAGCACCGACCGCCGGAAGACATAGCTGCCGGCGTTCACCTGAGGCGAGACCGGGTCGGCGGACTTCTCCCGGAACGCCGTCACCCGTCCGCCGGCGTCGGTGGGCACGCACCCGTACGGCCGGGGGTCCCCGACGATGACGACGTGCAGCGAGACGTCTGCGCCCGCAGCGGCGAAGTGGCTGACCTGCGCACGCAGGTCGTGGTCGGACAGCTGGTCGCCATTGAGGACGAGCACCGGATCGCCGGCACCGCCGCGGAGCTCGGCGAGGGCGTTGCGGACCGCTCCCCCGGTGCCGAGTGCGGTCTGCTCGTAGGCATAGCTCAGCCGCAGCCCGAAGCGTTCACCGTCGCCGAGCTCCCAGCGCAACTCGTCGGCGCGGTACGAGGTGGCGAGCACGACGTGCTCGACGCCCGCGTCGGCCAGCCGGGCCAGCTGGTGGGCCAGCAACGGCTCACCCGCAACCGGCAGCACGTGCTTGGGCCGTCGGGCCGTCAGCGGCCGCAGCCGCGACCCCAGTCCGCCCGCGACGATGACGGCCTCCATGCCCGGCATCTTGTCACGCGGTGGTGGCTGGTTACGGTGGCGCGATGCCCGCCGAGGACACCGTCCCCCAGACCGTCGGCGCCCTGCTGGGGGCGCTGAGCAGGGGCGACGCGAGCCGGCCGGCGGTCACCTGGCTGGATGCCTCGAGCGGGGCGCGGATCGAGCTCAGTGTCGCCACGCTTGCCAACTGGGTCGCCAAGACCGGCGGGTTCCTGCTGGACGGGCTCGACGTGGCGGCCGGTGACCGGGTGCGGCTGTCGCTGCCGACGCACTGGCTGGCGGTGACGTGGCCGCTGGGCTGCTGGGCGGTGGGTGCCGTCGTCGAGCCCGACGACAGCCCCGCCGGCGGCAGGGACCCCGAGGTCGAGGTCTTCGGTGCGGACCGCAGCCCCCGTACGGCCGGGCGCGGGGTGGTCGTGGGCCTGGCACCGTTCGGCGGCCCGGCCGAGGTGCGCTCCGGCGGGGCGGTGGATGCCGGCGCGGAGGTGTTGGGCCATCCCGACGACCTGTACGTTCCCGAGCCACCGGTTCCGACCTCGCC
>JACCVL010000267.1 GCA_013698185.1 Nocardioidaceae bacterium | reverse complement strand
CGCGACCCGCGTGAGCGCCCGAACCGAGAGTGCGGCGCAGCTCGACGAGGTCGTCATTCCACGGCTCGAACTGCCCGCGATATCAGACGGCGTCGATCTCGGCAGCCTCTATGAACTCGCAGAGGCCCTGGGCCAGCAAGGGGTTCGCTAGATGAGCACTACTCCCTCCACCCTCGACATGCGTGCGATCCTCATGGATCGCGCCAATCGCGTCGTAGTATGTTGCGGCGCAGGTGGTGTCGGCAAGACGACCACCGCCGCTGCACTCGGGCTGAGGGCTGCTGAGCGCGGCCGCTCGGTGGTGGTGCTCACCATCGATCCGGCTCGGAGGCTGGCCCAGGCCCTCGGTCTCGACGAGTTGGACAACACCCCGCGGCCGGTCAAGGGCCACCGAGGCGAGGGCCGTCTCGAGGCGATGATGCTCGACATGAAGCGGACCTTCGACGAGGTCGTCGAGTCCCACGCGAGCCAGGCCAAGGCCCGCCAGATCCTCGACAACCCTTTCTACATTGCCTTGTCGAGCTCGTTTGCCGGCACCCAGGAGTACATGGCGATGGAGAAGCTGGGGCAGCTGCATGCTCGGGCCGAGACCGATGCGAGCTGGGATCTGATCATCGTCGATACGCCGCCGTCGCGATCGGCGCTGGATTTCCTCGACGCACCCGAGCACCTCGCCTCGCTGCTCGACGGGCGCTTCGTCCGGATGTTGCTCGCGCCAGCGCGAGGCCCGGCCCGGTTGTTGTCAGTCGGCCTCGGCGTGGTCACGGCCGCGCTGAACAAGGTGCTCGGCGCACAGGTCCTCACCGACATGCAGACGTTCATCGCCGCCTGCGACACGCTGTTCGGCGGCTTCCGGCAACGCGCCGAGGCGACGTACGCGCTGCTGCAGGCGGCCGGTACGGCCTTCGTGGTGGTGGCGACTCCCGAGGCCGATGCGCTGCGGGAGGCCACCTACTTCGTCGAGCGGCTGAGCAATGAGCACATGCCGCTGGCCGGGCTGGTGGTCAACCGGGTGCAAGACGTGATGACGCCGTCGCTCAGCGCCAGCGCTGCCGAACAGGCCGCCGAGCGGCTCGCCGACCACCACCCCGACGAGTACGAGGCGACGGCCGGGCTGCTGCTGGTCCACGCCGAGCGGGCCCGCCTGCGCCAGCGGCAGGACCGCCTGCGCAAGGGCTTCGCCGGTGCCCATCCGGAGGTGCCGACGGTCGGGCTTGCCGCACTCGCCGGCGACGTCCACGACCTCGACGGTTTGCGTCGTGTCGGCGACCTGCTCGCAGCCGGATAGCACGCGAGAGGGCGGCAGGCTCGTCGCCTGCCGCCCTCAGCGGTCCCCCTGCCGTTTCCCTCCGTCACTCGTTCCTACGCACAGACAACCCAAAGGGTTGCCGCCGGCGTGATGAATTCTTTCGGCCAGGGTCAGACTGCGATGTCGTGGCCGGCCACACCGGTGTCCAGCCGGTGCTGGTCCTGCGCAGCGTCGAGGAGACGCCGCCACGACTGCACGTTGGGCCGGCGGCGCAGGAGGGCCCGGCGCTCACGCTCGGTCATGCCGCCCCAGACACCCCACTCCATCTGGTTGTCCAGCGCCTCGGCCAGGCACTCGGTGCGCACCGGGCAGCCCGAGCAGATCTGCTTCACCCGGTGCTGCTCGGCACCGCGCACGAACAGCTCGTCCGGCGGGCTGTCCTTGCACGCGGCCTGGTCTGCCCAGTCCTCGATCAATGTCGTCATGCTGCTCCCCGTGATGGGATCTGCCCCCTGCGTCTGCCGGCGGAGTGCGGCGACGCCTGTCCAACGGCCACCGTACGAAGAGGTGCTCGGGCTGAGTCAGAGCCGAAAGGGTGGCGAAGCGTAGTCACTTGTGGCCATCACCGGTGACGAATCCGACAAATGGATGACCCGGCCCCTCGGCCGCGCCCCGAGAGGGCTGTCCGCCGCCTGTCGTAGTCTCGGTGGCATGTCCGCTCACTGGCTGGCTTCGGTCGCCACCGCCCTGCGCCGAATTGTCGCCCTCGTCGCGGTCAGCGCCCTTGCTGGACTGCTCGTCGCGGGTCTGGCGCTGCCGTTCGCCGGCCTGACCGGGATCGCCGCGCGGGGAGTCGCGACCGGGATCGAGGAGCTCCCCACCGAGATCAACGAGGCGACGCTGCCTCAGCGCACCAAGATCCTGGACTCGACCGGCAAGACGATCGCCTACTTCTACGAGCAGAACCGTGTTGACGTGCCGCTGCAGGAGGTGGCGCCGGTGATGCGCCGGGCGCTGCTGGCCATCGAGGACTCACGCTTCTATCAGCACGGCGCGCTCGACATCCAGGGCACCAGCCGCGCCCTGGTCAACAACCTGCTGGGCCAGCCCACCCAGGGCGGTTCAAGCATCACCCAGCAGCTCATCAAGCAGATCCTGGTTGCCAAGGCCGACACGCGCCAGGAGTACGCAGCCGCGACCGAGCAGACGGTGGCCCGCAAGCTGCAGGAGCTGCAGTTCGCGATGGCCTACGAGCAGAACCACGGCAAGCGCGAGATTCTCGAGTCGTACCTCAACATCGCGTTCTTCGGCGATGGCGCGTACGGGATCTCCGCGGCCGCACGCCAGTTTTTCTCGGTGCGTCCCGACCAGCTGAGCCTCACCCAGGCCGCGACGCTCGCCGGTCTGGTGCAGAACCCGAGCGCCTACAACCCGACCCTGGCTCCGGCCACTGCCCGCGAGCGCCGCGACACCGTGCTGCGCCGGATGGCGGAGCTGAAGGAGATCACGCCGAAGGTCGCGCGCAGAGCCGTCGCCGCTCCCCTCGGGCTGCGGGTCACCGAGACGCCGAACGGGTGCGTCAACACCGTTGCCCCCTTCTTCTGCGACTACGTGCAGGCCTACCTGCTCAACAGCGAGGCGCTGGGCAAGACCCGGACGGCGCGGGAGGAGCAGCTGCTGACCGGTGGGCTCACGATCAGGACCACCATCGACCTGCGGATGCAGCGCGCCGCCGACACAGCGGTGCGGGAGCGCGTCAACCCCACCGACAACGCCATCGGCGGGATCGCGATGGTCGAGCCCGGCACCGGCAAGGTGCGCGCGCTGGCTCAGTCGCGGCCGATGGGCAGGGACAGCAAGAGTGGCGAGACCTACCTCAACTACCTGGTGCCGGAGTCCCTCGGCGGCGCCGCGGGATTCCAACCGGGCTCCACGTTCAAGTCTTTCGTGCTGGCCACCGCACTCAAGCAGGGGCTACCACTGTCGACCACCTTCGACGCGCCGCAGACCTACGTCGTCGAGGAGGGCACGGTGCAGAACTGCGACGGCAGCGACGTCGAGCGCTGGGAGGTGGACAACTCGACCGGCACCGGCCGCTTCGACATGTACCTCGGCACCCAGCAGTCGGTCAACACCTACTACGCCCAGCTCGAGCAGCTCACCAACATCTGTCCCGCGGTGACGCTGACGCGTGACCTCGGCATTGCCGTCCCGGAGCAGGACGAGGTGGCGCCGTTCACGCTGGGCCCGACCGATGTGAACCCGCTGTCGATGGCGGCGGCCTATGCCACCTTTCCCGCTCGCGGGATGTATTGCCCGGCGACGCCGATCCTCAGCGTGCGGGACCGGGACGGTCGCTCGACAGAGTTCCCCGCCAGCGACTGCGAGCGTGCGTTCCGCCCCACGGTCGGCGACGCGGTGAACGACGTGCTGCGAGGGGTGCAGGAGGAGGGCGGCTTCGGTGCGTACAACGGCCTCGACCTCGACCAGGTCTCGGCCGGCAAGACCGGCACCACCACCAACAACTTCGCCGTCTGGTTCATGGGCTACACGCCCAACCTCGTCGCATCCTCGATGATCGCCGGCGCCAACGACCTCGGCAGCCCCACCTCGCTAGCGGGACAGACGGTCGGTGGCCGGCCGCTGCTCTTCGACGAGATCGGCGGGTCCAGCCTCGCCGGCCCGATGTGGAAGCGGGCGATGGAGGTCGTGCAGCAGTGGCTGCCCGACGAGGACTTCCGTCCGGTCGACCTCTCCAAGCTCGGCGGCAAGGCGGTCGACGTGCCCTTCCTCGGCGGCCAGTCGTTCGCCGTCGCGGCTGAGCAGCTGCGCCAGCTCGACCTGGTTCCGATCTTGGCACTCGAGCGGGTTCCCAACCTCTACCCCGAGGGGACTGTTGCCACGACGGAGCCGGGCGCGGGCGCCGCGCTGGTACCAGGTCAGCAGGTCACCATCTACCTCTCCGACGGCCCAGCTCCGCCGCCACCGACTCCAGACCCCGATGGGGGCGGGGGCAACGGCGGCACGGACGGCGGCGGACCGGGCACCGGTGGCGGCGGACCGGGCATCGGTGGCGGCACGGGCAACACGGGTGGCGGAGACGACGGCCCCATCCCCTGACGCCGCCCGGGTGCGTACCGGCTGCGCGGTCCCGCTCAGGCGCCGGTGAGCTGGCGCCGCACCTCGGCGGCGACGACAGCACCGTCGGCGCGCCCGGCGACCTGGGGCTTCAGCCGCCCCATCACCGAGCCCATGGCCGCCATCCCCTTCCCGGCCGCCCCTTGGGACTCGACCGTGGCTGTCACTAGCGCGGTCAGCTCGGTGGAGCTCAACGGCTCCGGCAGGTAGTCGGCGAGGACCGCTGCCTCCGCGCGCTCCTTGTCCGCGAGCTCGCCACGTCCCGCACCGTCGTACGCAGCGGCTGCCTCGCGCCGCTTCTTGGCCTCTGCTGCCAGCACGCCGGTGACCTCGTCGTCGCCGAGCTCGCGGGCCCGCTTGCCGGACACCTCGGCATTGGTCACGGCGGCGAGTGCCATCCGCAACGTGGAAGTACGAAGGCTGTCCCGAGCCTTCATCGCAGCGGTCAGGTCGGTGCGCAGTCGATCCTTGAGCGCGGTCATGGCTGCAGTCTGACAGCCTGGGCGGGTGCCTCCCCCTTCATTAGCCGCCCGGCGTGCACGCAGACCTGCGCTCGGCCGGGGGGCGCCGCTGGCTGCCGCCGCGCTCGCCTCCGGGCTGGCCGGCGTCTCGTACGCGGTGTGGGAGACCCGGGCGTTCGTGCTGCGCACGGCCCGGGTGCCGGTGCTGCCCGCCGGCCAGCGCTCGCTGCGGGTGCTGCACCTCAGCGACCTGCACCTGACGCCCGGCCAGCGCATCAAGGCCGACTTCGTCCGCGGCCTCACCGACCTGGGACCGGACCTGGTCGTGGTGACGGGCGACTTCCTCGCTCATCACGATGCGGTCGGACCGGTCCTGGACTGCCTCGACGAGCTGCTGGACGCCCCAGGGGCGTTCGTGCTCGGCTCGAACGACTACTTTGCGCCGATCATCAAGAACCCCGCCCGGTACCTCCTGCCCAGCGGCCAGAATCGGCGCCAGGTCGGTGCCGTGCTGCCGTGGCGCGACCTGGTGGCGGCGCTCGCTGGTCGCGGCTGGGCCGATCTCGACAACAGCCGGGCACGCATCGACGTGGGCGGCCGTGTCGTCGCCATGGCCGGTGTCGACGACCCACATCTGCACTATGACGACCTCGCCGTCGCCGACGAGCCGCCGGACCCGAGCGTCGACATCGCGATCGCGATCGCCCACGCGCCGTACCTGCGGGTCCTCGACCGGTTCACCGCCTCCGGGTGGCCGCTGGTGCTGGCGGGGCACACCCACGGCGGCCAGCTGCGCATCCCGGGCAAGGGCGCGCTGGTCACCAACTGCGACCTGGACACCGACCGATGCCGTGGCCTGCACCAGCATCACGCCGGCGGCCGCACCGCCTGGATGAACGTGTCGGCAGGGCTGGGAACGTCTCCGTACGCCCCGGTGCGCTTCGCCTGCCGGCCGGAAGCGACCCTGCTCACGCTGGAGTCCCCGCCGACGGGATCGGACGACCCGCGCGTGTAGGCTGACGCCCCGTTCGGGCTGTGGCGCAGCTTGGTAGCGCGCTTCGTTCGGGACGAAGAGGCCGCAGGTTCAAATCCTGTCAGCCCGACGCAAGCACGAAGACCCCGTGGCCCCCTCAGGCACGGGGTCTTCGTCGTCGTACGAGCGTGCGGCAAGATGCCGGACATGACAGCCGACCTGCTCTGGCAGCCGCCGCCGGACGCCCGCGACACCACTCGCATCGGGGCTTTCCTGCGGGATGCGGAGGCTCGCACGGGCCGCAGCTTCAGCGACTACGCAGACCTGTGGCAGTGGTCGGTCGACGACCTCGACGGCTTTTGGCGCACGGTGGTGGACTTCTTCGCCGTCCCCTACGACGGTGATGTCGAGGAGGTGCTCGCCGACCGGTCGATGCCTGGTGCGCAGTGGTTTCCCGGTCTGCGTCTCAACTACGCCGAGGCGATGCTCGCCCTGCCCGGTCGCGCGGACGACGATGTGGTGGTGGTCGGCGCCAGCCAGAGCCGCCCGACCACCGAGCTGACGGCGGCCGGACTGCGGGACCAGGTCGCCCGGGCGCGAGCCGGTCTCGTGCGCCTGGGGGTAGGCCCGGGCGACCGCGTGGCTGCGTACCTGCCCAACATCTCCGAGGCGGTGGTGCTGCTCCTGGCCACCGCGAGCCTGGGTGCGGTGTTCTCGTCCTGCGCGCCGGAGTTCGGGACCCGCAGCGTGGTGGACCGGTGGAGCCAGATCGACCCGGTCCTCCTCGTTGCCGTCGACGGCTACCGCTACGGCGACAAGGCGGTCGACCGGGGCGAGCAGGTGGCCGCCATCCGCGCGGGGCTGCCGAGCCTGCGCCACGTGGTGCGGCTGGCCTACCTCGACGCCGACGCCGACGCCGACGACGGTGGCGGTGACCTGTCCTGGGGACAGCTGCTCGCCGAGCCCGCCGAGCCGGCGTACGAACGACTGCCCTTCGACCACCCGCTCTACGTCTTGTACTCCTCAGGCACCACCGGGCTGCCGAAGGCGATCGTGCACGGGCATGGCGGGATCACCATCGAACACCTCAAGGCGCTCGGGCTGCAGATGGACCTGGGCCCGGCCGACCGCTTCTTCTGGTTCTCCACCACCGGCTGGATGATGTGGGACTACCTGGTCTCCGGGCTCGGCGTCGGTGCGACCGTGGTGTTGCACGACGGTGACGCTGCCTGGCCGGACCTGTCCGCGCTTTGGAGGCTGGCCGCGGAACACAGCGTCACCTACTTCGGCACCAGCGCACCGTTCCTGCTGGCATGTCGCAAGGCAGGGCTGGTGCCGCGTGAGGTGGCCGACCTCTCCGCCGTCCGTGGTGTCGGCTCAACCGGTGCACCGCTACCGCCGGAGGGCTTCGACTGGGTGTACGACGCGGTGGGCAGCGATCTGCTGCTGTCGAGCTTCTCGGGGGGCACCGACGTGTGCACCGGCTTCCTCGGCGGGTCGCCGCTGCTGCCCGTGCACGCCGGCCGGATCGCCGGGCGCTGCCTGGGCTGCGCCGTCGAGGCGTACGACCCCGATGGGCGGCCGGTCGTCGGCGAGCAGGGCGAGCTCGTCATCACCGCCCCGATGCCCTCGATGCCGCTCGGCTTCTGGGGTGACGATGACGGGACGCGCTACCGCTCGGCGTACTTCGACGACTTCCCCGGCATCTGGCGGCACGGAGACTGGATCACGATCGCCGAGGACGGCTCGTGCGTGCTGTCCGGACGCAGCGACGCCACCCTCAACCGTGGCGGCGTACGGCTCGGCACGGCGGAGTTCTACTCCGTGGTCGAGGCGATGCCGCAGGTTGCCGACAGCCTGGTGGTGCACCTCGAGGACGCTGAGGGCGGCGCGGGCGAGCTGCTGCTGTTCCTGGTGCTCGCCGATGGTGTCGCGCTCGATGACGGGCTGCGCACTGAGGTTGCCCGCGAGCTGCGTACACACCTGTCGCCGCGGCACGTGCCGGACGCCGTGCATGCGGTACCCGCATTGCCTCGTACGTTGTCGGGCAAGAAGCTCGAGGTGCCGGTGAAACGCATCTTGCGCGGCGTGGCGGTCGACGAGGCAGCGGCCAGGGGTGCGCTCGCCAACCCCGAGGCGCTGGACGCCTTCGCCGCCTACGTCCGGTAAGTCGACGCCCCCCACCCCGCCGAGTGGTGCCAACCCGGCCCCGTGCGCGCCCGAACAGCCCGCGATGGCACCACTCGAGGGTGCGGCAGCGGGCGGGAAGGCTCAGAGACGCGCGGCGACGAGCTCGGCGATCTGCACAGTGTTCAGCGCCGCGCCCTTGCGCAGATTGTCGCCGCTGACGAACAGTACGAGCCCGCGCTCGCCGTCGACGCCCGCGTCCTGTCTGATGCGCCCGACCAGGCTGGCATCGCGGCCGGCTGCCTGGAGTGGCGTCGGCACCTCGACCAGCTCGACACCGGGCGCCGTGGCGAGCAACGCCGAGGCCCGTGCCACCGTGATCGACCGCTCGAACTCGACGTTCAGCGACAGCGAGTGCCCGGTGAATACCGGCACCCGTACGCAGGTGCCGGACACCCGCAGGTCCGGGATGTCGAGGATCTTGCGCGACTCGTTGCGCAGCTTCTGCTCCTCGCCGGTCTCGAAGCTACCGTCGTCGACCACGGCACCGGCCATCGGCAGCACGTTGAACGCGATCGGCGCGACATACTCCTGCGGAGCGGGGAACACCACCGCGGAACCGTCGTGGGTGAGCTCGGTGGCCCGGTCGACGACCTGGCGTACCTGCTTGTCGAGCTCGTCGACGCCGGCCAGCCCGCTGCCCGACACCGCCTGGTACGTCGAGGCCGTCATCCGGATCAACCCGGCCTCGTCATGCAGCGGCTTGAGCACCGGCATCGCCGCCATGGTGGTGCAGTTGGGGTTGGCGATGATGCGCCGCGCACCGGGCACCAGCGCCGAGTCGATGGCTGCCGGGTTGACCTCGCTGACGACCAGCGGGATCTCCGGGTCCTGCCGGAAGGCTGACGAGTTGTCGATGACGACGGCACCGGCAGCAGCGAAACGCGGCGCCTGCGCCCGCGAGGTGCCCGCCCCGGCGGAGAACAGGGCGATGTCGAGCCCGGCAGGGTCGGCGGCCTCGGCGTCCTCGACGACGACCCCGTCGGCGCCGTCGGCAAGGCCCGGCAGCGTCCGCCCGGCAGAGCGCGCGGAGGCGAAGAAGCGCACCTCGGCCACCGGGAGCGCCCGCTCGGCCAGCAGCCGGAGCATCACCGCACCGACCTGCCCGGTGGCGCCCACCACCCCGACCCGCAGCCCGCCGGCGCGGCTCATCGGCCGGACCCGCCGTAGACCACGGCCGCGACCTCGTCGGAGTCCAGCTCGAAGGCGGCGTGGGCGGACGCGACTGCGTCGTCGACCTGGGCCTGGTCGACCACGACCGAGATGCGGATCTCCGAGGTCGAGATCATCTCGATGTTCACCCCGGCCGTTGCCAGCGCGGTGAAGAAGCGCGCGGTCACACCCGGGTGCGAGCGCATCCCGGCTCCGACCAGCGAGACCTTGCCGATGCGGTCGTCGAAAAGCAGCTGTTCGTAGCCGACCTCGTCCCGGAGCCTCGCCAGCGCCGCCATCGCGACCGGCCCGTCGGAGCGCGGCAAGGTGAACGAGATGTCGGTACGTCCGGTAGCCGCGGCCGAGACGTTCTGCACGATCATGTCCAGGTTGACCTGGGCCGATGCCAGCGCGTCGAAGATGCGCGCGGCCTCGCCGACCTTGTCGGGCACACCGACGAGGGTGACCTTCGCCTCGCTGCGGTCGTGGGCGACGCCGGTGATGATCGCCTGTTCCACGGTGACTCCTTCGATGAGCTCGGGTCTGTCGGTGACCCACGTACCCGGCCTGGTCGAGAAGCTGGACCGCACGTGGATGGGCAGCTGGTGCCTGCGGGCGTACTCGACGCACCGCAGGTTGAGGATCTTGGCCCCGCAGGCGGCCATCTCGAGCATCTCCTCCGACGAGATCGTCGTCAGCCGCTGCGCGGTGGGGACGATGCGCGGGTCGGCGGTGAACACGCCGTCGACGTCGGTGTAGATCTCGCAGACGTCGGCCTCGAGGGCGGCAGCCAGGGCGACAGCGGTGGTGTCCGAACCGCCGCGCCCGAGCGTGGTGATGTCCTTGCTCGCCTGGCTGACACCCTGGAAGCCGGCCACGATCGCGATCGAGCCCTCCGCGAGCGCCTGCTCGATGCGCCCCGGCGTGACGTCGATGATCTTGGCCTTGCCGTGCGCGGAGTCGGTGATAACGCCGGCCTGGGACCCGGTGAACGACCGTGCCTGGTGGCCGAGGTTGCCGATCGCCATGGCCAGCAGCGCCATCGAGATGC